>NZ_JBVIHP010000009.1:0-12853 GCF_055570235.1 Streptomyces sp. NPDC031274
GTACGGGCGAGCCAGCCCAGCACGGCACCGAGGCCGGCCGCGATCAGGCCGAGGACGATAGTGCGCACGTCTTCAGTCATGGGGGCGCATGCTAGCGGTCTTTAGGACCGGTGTTCGAGGAGGTCCTGACGTGGTGGGGGTCCCGAAGTTACGCTGCGCGGACGGTTGCTGACTGGAGGTACGAATGCGTCGTGCTGTCGTACGGAATCTGACGCTATTGGCGGTCGGAGGGGTGTTGGTGTCGGTCGGAGCGGCGGTGCCCGCTTCGTCTCCGCGCTCGGCTGAACCGGCCTCGCCGTCCCCGGAGAAGACGCCGCTGGCCGTCGGCTACGGCGGTGCCGTCTCCAGCGTCGACGCGGACGCGTCGGCCGCCGGGATCGAGGTCCTCAAGAAGGGCGGCAACGCGGTGGACGCCGCGGTCGCCACGGCGGCGGCCCTCGGCGTGACGGAGCCCTACTCCTCGGGTGTCGGGGGTGGTGGGTACTTCGTCCACTACGACGCCAAGACCCACAAGGTGAGCACGATCGACGGCCGCGAGACGGCCCCGCGCACCGCCGACTCCGGCCTCTTCCTGGAGAACGGCAAACCGATCCCCTTCGCGGACGCCGTCACGAGCGGCCTGGGCGTGGGCACCCCAGGCACCCCCGCGACCTGGCAGTCCGCGCTCGACGCGTGGGGCAGCAAGCGGCTCGGTACGCTCCTGAAGCCCGCCGAGCGGCTCGCGCGCGACGGGTTCACGGTGGACGGGACCTTCCGCTCGCAGACCGAGTCGAACCAGAAGCGGTTCGCCGACTTCCCGGACACGGCCGAGCTGTTCCTGCCCGGCGGCGCGCTGCCCGTGGTCGGCTCGACGTTCAAGAACCCCGATCTCGCGCGTACGTACGCGGAGTTGGGGAGCAAGGGCGTCGGGGCGATGTACCGGGGCGGCATCGGCAAGGACGTGGTACGGACCGTGAACAAGCCGCCCGTCGACCCGGCGTCGGGGCGCGTGGTGCGGCGCGGTGATCTGTCCACGAAGGACCTGAAGGCCTACGGGGCGAAGAGGCAGGCGCCGACGAAGACCTCGTACCGCGGGCTCGACGTCTACTCGATGGCTCCCTCGTCCTCCGGCGGCACGAGTGTCGGTGAGGCGCTCAACATCCTTGAGCGGACCGACCTCTCGAAGGCCTCGAAGAAGAAGTACCTGCACCGCTACATCGAGGCGAGCCGCGTCGCCTTCGCCGACCGCGGGCGCTGGGTGGGGGACCCCGCCTTCGAGGACGTACCGACGAAGGAACTGCTCTCGCAGAAGTTCGCCGACTCGCGGGAGTGCCTGATCCGTGACGACGCGGTCCTGAAGAGCCCGCTCGCGCCGGGGGATCCGCGCGATCCGGCCGCCTGCACGTCCGGTGACAAGGCCGCCCCGACCACGTACGAGGGGGAGAACACGACGCACCTCACGGCCGCCGACAAGTGGGGCAACGTCGTCGCGTACACCCTGACCATCGAGTCGACGGGCGGCAGCGGGATCACCGTGCCCGGACGCGGCTTCCTGCTCAACAACGAACTGACCGACTTCTCCTTCGCGCCGGCCGACCCGGCCGTGCACGACCCGAACCTGCCGGGTCCGGGCAAGCGGCCCCGGTCCTCGATCGCGCCGACGATCGTCCTGGAGAAGGGGAAGCCGGTGGTCGCGCTCGGGTCGCCGGGCGGCGCCACGATCATCACGACCGTCCTGCAGACCCTGACGGGGTTCGTCGACCGGGGTCTGCCGCTCGTCGACGCGATCGCCGCGCCGCGCGCGAGCCAGCGCAACGCGGCACAGACCGAGTTGGAGCCCGGCCTGTGGGACAGCCCGGTGCGGGCCGACCTGGAGGCGATCGGGCACTCCTTCAAGCAGAACCCCGAGATCGGGGCGGCTACCGGCGTGCAGCGGCTGCCGGGCGGTAAGTGGCTCGCCGCGGCGGAGAAGGTACGTCGAGGTGGCGGGTCGGCGATGGTGGTGCGGCCCGGCTGACGCGGGCGGGGATCGGGCGGGCCGGGCGGGCCGGTGAGGGCCCGCCCGGCAGGCGCGTTCGGCGGGCGCGTTCGGGGTGCCGCGCGGTTCTGTGCGCATCGCGACGATGGACGGGCCTGCCTTGAGTCCCCTCGCGCCAATTACTATACCGGTATGAGAATAGTTTTCTGGCCGGGGTTCGGACTAGACTGACGCCATGGTGCGCACCCCCTTGACCCCAGAAGAGCACGAACGCGGCGAGCGTCTCGGTCGGCTGCTGCGTGCGGCGCGCGGTGAGCGGAGCATGGTGGAGGTGGCCGCGAGCGCCGGGCTCTCCGCGGAGACGCTCCGGAAGATCGAGACGGGGCGGGCCCCGACGCCCGCGTTCTTCACCGTGTCGGCGCTGGCGGTGACGCTGGGTCTCTCGCTGGACGAGGTGGCTCAGGCATGCGTGCTGATGCCGCTCGCCCCCGTGTGAGGGCCGCCGACGTCATGCGTCATGGCGTCGGGGACCACTCGGCGGCGTGCTCGGCGGCGAAGTCGGCGAAGCTGCGGGCCGGTCGGCCGGTGACCCGCTCGACGGTGGGGTCCACCCGGTCCTCGGACCCGTGCGCGATGTCGTCGTCCATGGCGGCGAGCACGCGGGCGAACGCCTCCGGTATCCCGGTGGCGATGAGCCGCTCGCGGAGGTCCGCCACCGGGACGCAGCGATGGCGGATCTCGCGCCCCGAGACCTTGGAGACCGCCTCCGCGACGTCCGCGTAGCTGAGCGCCCCCGGGCCGGTGATCAGGTGTGCCGCGTTGTGCGGTCGCTCGTCCGTCAGGGCCCGTACGGCGACGGCGGCGATGTCGTCCGCGTCGACGAACGCCACCCGCCCCTGCCCGGTGGCCGTCACGATCTCGTCCGCGGCGCGGATGTTCTCGATGTGGGGATGGCCGGGAGTGACGAAGTTCTGCATGAACCACGAAGGGCGCAACACCGCCCACTCAGGGGCCAGTTGACGCAGTGTGCTGTGGACCTCCCCGGCGCCGGGCCCGCCCTCGGCGATGGCGGACGAACTCAGGAGCACGAAGCGGCGCACGCCCGCGTCCAGTGCGCGCTCCAGGAACGGCACCATGAGGCGGGCGGGCTCGGCGTCCCCGATGGGCGGCACCAGGTAGACGCCGTCCGTGCCCGTGAGGGCGGGGCCGTGGGTGGCGGGGTCGGCCCAGTCGAAGCGGACCTGGTGGGTGCCCGGGGCGGGGGTGCGGCTGCCGACGCTGACGGACGTGCCGTGGTCGCCCAGGGCGGTCGCCACGCGGCGGCCGGTGGTGCCGGTGCCGCCGGTGATGAGGAAGCGCATGGTCATCGGGTCTCTCCGGAGCGGGTCTCTCCGGAGCGGGTCTCTCCGGATCGGGTGGCGCCGACGGGGATCTCGCCGTCGAAGGCATCGGCGGCAAGGGCGCCGTTCCAGTAGTCGCGAAAGCGCGTGATCCGCCCGTCGTGGACGGTGACGACCTGGATGTACGGCATGTCGAAGGGGCGGCCCGTGGCGACCGCACGCCCTGTGCCGCGCAGCTCGACGACGATGGTCTCGGGGTCGTCGGTGCGGTGGACGGTCAGGTCCTCGAAGCTCCGCAGGTCGATGTGGTCGGGGTAGTCGGCCATGTAGTCGCGCACGGCGTCGCGGCCGACCATTCGGTGCGGGGCGCCGGGGAGTGCGAAGGGGAACTCGAAGACTCCGTCCGGCGCCCAGAGGGCGACCCAGCCGTCGATGTCCTTGGCGAGGAGGAGGTCGAGGGAGCGGGTGAACACGTCGGTCGCCGAGGGGCGGGTGGTGGGAGGTGCTGCGGGGTGAGGCGTCATGCTGGCGACGTTAACCTGACCCTGGGTCCGTTTACAAGTACCGGACCCCGGGTCGACTTATGCTGGAGTCTGCCCGTCCCGCACGTCCCGCCCGTCCCACTCACCCAGGAGGAACCATCACCGCCCGCAAGGAGAGAGCCGACTCCGTCCGCAACAGGGCCGCGCTGTTGGCCGCCGCCGCCCGGCTCTTCCAGGACGCCGAGGACCCCGACAGCGTCAAGATGGCCGATATCGCCCAGGCCGCCGGTGCCGGGAAAGGCACGGTCTTCCGGCACTTCTCCGACCGCCTCGGCCTGGTCAGAGCCCTGGTCGTCGAGGAGACGCAGGAGTTGCGGGAGCAAGTCGTCGGTGGACCGCCGCCGCTGGGCCCCGGCGCGCCGGTGGGCGAGCGGCTGCCCGCACTCATGGCCGCACTCCTCGACCTCAAGTTGAGCCAGCGAGCGCTGATGCTCGCCCTCGACCGGGCGGGGACCGGTAGCCCTTACCTCAATCCGGCCTACGACCTGTGGCACTCGGAAGTGGCCGGGATGCTGGTCGGCGTGCAGGGGCCTGAGGGTGCCGACTATCTCGCGCACGTCCTGCTCGCCGCCGTCCGCAGTGACCTGGTCGAGCATCTGACCAGCCAGGGCGCGAGCCCCGGACAGCTGCACGCGGGGCTACGGCGACTGTGTGCCACGGTTCTCGCCCGTGGTGTGGGTGGTGCGGATGGGGCGGAAGGTGAGGTGTGAGGCGCCGTGGAGTGGCCGGGAAAACTCCGTGTAGTCGTCCCGTAACACGACTGGTGTTATCTTCCGGACCGGAAGTCTCCCTGTCTTCATGGGGCGGTGCTGGCTCGGATGGCGGTAGGACAACTCCCCGATCATGTTCGGGAGTTCGCGAGATACTTGAAGAACCTCCAGGCGCAGCTGGACCCGGGCGCCGGGTGGTGCGGCGTGTTCTGGTCCCGCGACCCCGCCGGGATGCAGGCCTGTCTGGACGGCGCGGAAGTGCCTCCCTGGGATGTGATGGAGGCGCTGCTGCGCGATCTGGCCGCGGGGCGCGGAGCGCGGGCAGCCGAACGCGAGGCGGGCCTCGCGCGGGAGCTGCACAGTGCGTCGCTGGCCGCGTACGACGCGCGGCCCGGTGGGCGCGGGCAGCTCGGTGAGCGCCTCGACATGATGCTCACCGAGCAGCGGTTCGCCGTGGAGCGGCAGGCGGACCTGGGCCGCTCGCTCGCGGCCGCGGTCGCGCCGGACGAGGTGGAGCGGCTCAGCCGTGATCTGGCCTGGTCCCGCGACGACCACGAGCGGGCGACCGCGCGGTGCGCGGAACTCCGTGAGCGCATCGAGCGGTTGGACCGGGCGGATCGCCCGCAGTGGGTCGACTTCGGCACTCCGCTGTCGGACGACTTCGCGGGTCAGGAGGCGGACGACTTCGAGGCCCACACGTCCGGTGGCTTCGACGCGCTCGCGTCGGGCGGCCTCAGGGGCCGGTCGGTGGGGGACTTCGGAGCCGAGGAGTTCGACGACTCCGGCGAGCATGAGGCGACCCCGTTCGGGGTGTCGACCTCCTTCAGGGCGCGGGGTGCGGACGGCTTCGAAGCCACAGCCGCGGGGTCCGCGGGGGGTGGCCCCGACGCTCACGCGTCGGAACGTGCCCCCCGGACACGGGAGTTCGGGGTGCCCCCGGCCGATCAGAGCCCCTCGGTTCCCGACTCCCGCACGCTCTCCGTCGACTCCGACTCCGACTCCGACCCCGACCCCGGATCGGACTCCGGCTCGGCCGACTCCGGCTCCGCCTCGGGGCCTGGAGCCGCCTCGGACTCCGACAGCACGCCGCCGCCCCGCGAGACCCCCCGCGTCCCGAGGCAGGGCCGCAAGTCACGCGACGTGTTCCGCCGCCCGCGCCTCCCCCGAGGCGCCCGTTTCGCGGGGTTCACCGGGCCGGGCGTGGACGCTGACGCGGACAGGGACGGAGGCACGGACGGGGACGAGGACGGGCACGCGACCGGGACCGACGCCGTCCCCGTGCCGGAGACGGCCGTGCGGCCGCGTGCCGCGAGCAGACCGCGCGGCGCGCGGTTCGCGCACGCCGCCGGGCCGGGCGGCGCCGATGAAGCCGTGAGCCGTGAAGTCGTCGCACCGGACCGCGAGGCCGAGCAGGCCACCGCCGAAACCGTCGCCGCCCTGGTGCGGCTCCGCGGTGAGGGCCGCAGCGGCGAGGCGCACGGCGTACTCGTCGAGGCGGCGGGCTGGCCGGCGTCCCGCCTCCCCGCGCTCGCCGGTGAGCTGCATCGCGCGGGGCTCGGCGCCGACTGGTCGACGCTGCTCTGGGAGGCCGCCTCGCTGCCGCCCGAACCGCTCGTCTCGCTGGCCGACGCGCTGGCTTTGGCAGGCCGCGCCGACGACTGCCGCAAGCTGCTGCGGCAGGGTGTCGCACGGCCCGCCCCGGAGATCGCGGAGGCGGTGCTCGCGCTGATGGACGAGGGACGCGAGCGCGAGGCCCGCGCCCTGCTCGACGCCTATCTGCGCGTCCGCACTCCCGAGGACGTGGCCAGCTGCGCGCACACCGATCCGTACCGCCTCATCCCGCTGCTCCTCCAGGCTGCCCAGGGGGTGTCGGACGAGCGCCACTGGGATCTCGTGCACGCGCTGCGCGTTGCCGGATTCAGCGCCTGACGGGCTCGCTCTGTCTGTGCCTGTCTGTGCTTTCTCGCCCGGTTCTCGTCCGCTCGGGTGCGAAACATGATCGACTGCGCCGGTTAACGGCGATGGTCTTGCCCCGCCCGGCGACGAGGCTTACGTTTTCTGCTCTACGCATCAAGTCTACGGGCGTAGAAGCTCTCTGACGTCCCGTCGAAGGAGCAGCTCATGGCCAACGTCGTACGCGCCGCACTGGTCCAGGCAACCTGGACAGGCGACACCGAATCCATGATTGCCAAGCACGAGGAGCACGCCCGCGAGGCGGCCCGCCAGGGTGCGAAGATCATCGGTTTCCAGGAAGTGTTCAACGCCCCCTACTTCTGCCAGGTGCAGGAGGCCGAGCACTACCGGTGGGCCGAATCGGTGCCGGAGGGACCCACGGTCACGCGGATGCGGGAACTCGCACGCGAGACCGGCATGGTCATCGTCGTCCCGGTCTTCGAGGTGGAGCAGTCCGGGTTCTACTTCAACACCGCCGCAGTGATCGACTCCGACGGCTCGTATCTCGGGAAGTACCGCAAGCACCACATCCCCCAGGTCAAGGGCTTCTGGGAGAAGTACTACTTCAAGCCGGGCAACGCGGGCTGGCCCGTCTTCGACACGGCGGTCGGCAAGGTCGGCGTCTACATCTGCTACGACCGCCACTTCCCGGAGGGCTGGCGGCAGCTCGGCCTGAACGGCGCCCAGATCGTCTACAACCCCTCGGCCACCTCCCGCGGCCTCTCCGCCTACCTCTGGCAGTTGGAACAGCCCGCCGCGGCCGTGGCCAACGAGTACTTCATCGCCGCGATCAACCGCGTGGGCGTCGAGGAGTACGGCGACAACGACTTCTACGGAACGTCGTACTTCGTCGACCCGCGGGGACAGTTCGTCGGCGAGACCGCGAGCGACAAGGCCGAGGAACTCGTGGTCAGGGACCTGGACCTGGGGCTGATCGAGGAAGTACGCCAGCAGTGGGCGTTCTACCGGGACCGCCGCCCCGACGCGTACGAAGGGCTGGTACAGCCGTGAAGGACCTCCACGCCCGCCACCGGGCCGTCCTGCCCGAGTGGCTCGCGCTCTACTACGCCGACCCGCTGGAGATCACCCACGGCGAGGGCCGCCACGTCTGGGACGCGGACGGCAAGCAGTACCTCGACTTCTTCGGCGGCATCCTCACCACCATGACCGCCCACGCCCTGCCCGAGGTCACCAAGGCGATCAGCGAGCAGGCCGGACGGATCATCCACTCGTCCACGCTCTACCTGAACCGCCCGATGATCGACCTCGCCGAGCGGGTCGCGGGCCTCTCCGGCATCCCGGACGCCCGCGTCTTCTTCACCACGTCGGGCACCGAGGCCAACGACACGGCCCTGCTCCTGGCCACCGCGCACCGCCGCTCGAACCAGATCCTGGCGATGCGCAACAGCTACCACGGCCGCTCCTTCACGGCCGTCGGCATCACCGGCAACAACGCCTGGTCGCCCACCAGCCTCTCGCCGCTCCAGACGCTGTACGTCCACGGGGGCGTGCGCAGCCGAGGGCCGTACGCGGCACTGAGCGACGCCGAGTTCATCGAGGCCTGCGTCGCCGATCTGAAGGACATGCTCGGCCAGACGCGCGGGGGAGTGGCGGCGCTGATCGCCGAGCCCGTCCAGGGGGTCGGCGGCTTCACCTCGCCTCCGGACGGTCTGTACGCCGCCTTCCGCGAGGTCCTGCGGGAGCACGGCGTCCTGTGGATCTCCGACGAGGTGCAGACCGGCTGGGGACGCACGGGCGACCACTTCTGGGGCTGGCAGGCGCATGCCGCCGCAGGACCGCCGGACATCCTCACCTTCGCCAAGGGCATCGGCAACGGCATGTCCATCGGCGGCGTCGTGGCGAGTGCCGAGGTCATGAACTCCCTGGACTCCAACTCCATCTCGACCTTCGGCGGCTCACCGGTCACCATGGCGGCAGGCCTCGCCAACCTCACGTACCTCCTGGAACACGACCTCCAGGGCAACGCGCGGCGCGTCGGCGGTCTGCTCATCGAGCGGGTGCGTGCCATCTGCGCCCAGCTGCCCGTCGTACGCGAAGTGCGCGGCCGGGGCCTGATGATCGGTGTCGAGCTGGTCGACCCCGAGACGGGCGAGGCCAATCCGCGGGCGGCCGCCGCCGTGCTCGAAGCGGCCCGCGAAGGCGGACTCCTGATCGGCAAGGGCGGCGGCCACGACACCAGCGTCCTGCGCATCGCCCCGCCCCTCTCGCTGACCGTCACGGAGGCGGAAGAAGGGGCGTCGATCCTCGAACAGGCCCTGCGGAGCGCCTAGTTCACGAGCCTGCCCACAGGAACGTACGAGCATGAAAGGGAGCGCCCCATCATGAGTACCCGCACCCTGATCCGTGGCGGACTCGTCATCACCGCCGCCGAAGAGACCCATGCCGATGTGCTGATCGAGGACGGCCGGATCGCCGCGCTCGCGGCGCACGGTTCGGGCGCCGCGGAGGCGTGGACCGCTGACCGCGTCTTCGACGCCTCCCACAAGTACGTGATTCCGGGGGGAGTCGACGCGCACACGCACATGGACTTCCCGTTCGGCGGCACGTTCTCCTCCGACGACTTCGAGACGGGCACCCGGGCCGCGGCCTGGGGAGGCACCACCACGATCGTGGACTTCGCGGTGCAGAGCCGGGGGCAGGCGCTGCGCGCGGGCCTTGACACCTGGTACGCCAAGGCGGACGGCAAGTGCGCGATCGACTACGGCTTCCACATGATCCTCTCGGACGTCAACGAGAAGTCCCTGAAGGAGATGGACCTCCTCATCGAGGAAGGGGTCAGCTCTTTCAAGCTCTTCACGGCGTATCCGGGCGTCTTCTTCAGTGACGACGGCCAGATCCTGCGGGCGATGCAGAAGGCCGCGGGCAACGGCGGGCTGATCATGACGCACGCGGAGAACGGACTCGCCATCGATGTACTGGTGGAGCAGGCCCTCGCCCGGGGCGAGACGGACCCGCGCTACCACGGAGAGGTGCGCAAGGCGCTCCTGGAAGCGGAGGCGACGCACCGGGTGATCAAGCTCGCCCAGGTGGCGGGGGCGCCGGTGTACGTGGTGCATGTGTCGGCGCAGGAGGCCGTGGCCGAGCTTGCCAGGGCCCGCGACGAGGGTCTGCCGGTGTTCGGGGAGACCTGTCCGCAGTATCTGTTCCTGTCCACGGACAACCTCGCGGAGCCCGACTTCGAGGGTTCCAAGTACGTCTGCTCGACACCGCTGCGGCCGCGCGAGCACCAGGCCGCGCTCTGGCGCGGATTGCGCACGAACGACCTCCAGGTGGTGTCGACCGACCACTGCCCGTTCTGTTTCGTGGGGCAGAAGGAGCTGGGCCGCGGCGACTTCTCCAAGATCCCGAACGGCCTCCCCGGCGTGGAGAACCGCATGGACCTCCTGCACCAGGCCGTGGTCGACGGGCACATCAGCCGCCGGCGCTGGATCGAGATCGCCTGCGCGAGCCCGGCCCGGATGTTCGGTCTGTACGGCAAGAAGGGCACGATCGCGCCGGGCGCGGACGCCGACGTCGTCATCTACGATCCGGCCGCCGAGCAGGTCATGTCGGCGGACACGCACCACATGAACGTGGACTACTCCGCGTACGAGGGGAAGCACGTGACCGGCCAGGTGGAGACGGTCCTGTCGCGGGGCGAAGTGGTCATCGACGAGCGGAAGTTCACCGGCCGGGCCGGGCACGGCGCCTATGTCCCGCGCGGCACCACTCAGTACCTCGGCTAGGAGAGGCGACGCACCATGGACTTCGGACTCGTCCTGCAGACCGATCCGCCGGCCGCACAGGTCATCAGCCTGATGAAGCGGGCCGAGCGCAATGGATTCGGCTACGGCTGGACCTTCGACTCGGCGGTGCTCTGGCAGGAGCCCTTCGTCATCTACAGCCAGATCCTGGCCAACACCGACCGGCTGATCGTCGGCCCGATGGTCACCAATCCGGGCACCCGCACCTGGGAGGTGACGGCCTCCACGTTCGCCACGCTCAACGACATGTACGGCAACCGCACCGTGTGCGGCATCGGCCGCGGCGACAGCGCGATGCGGGTGGCGGGCCGTACGCCGAACACCCTCGCCCGGATCAGCGAGTCGATGAAGGTCATCCGCTCGCTGGCCTCGGGCGGGGAGGCGGACCTCGGCGGCACCACGATCCGCTTCCCCTGGATCAAGCCGGACGCCCAACTCCCCGTGTGGATGGCCGCGTACGGACCCAAGGCGCTGAAGATGGCGGGCGAGGAGGCCGACGGCTTCATCCTCCAGCTGGCCGACCCGTATCTGACGGAGTCGATGGTGAAGGCGGTCCGGGACGCGGCCACGGCGGCGGGCCGCGACCCGGCGTCGGTGAAGATCTGCGTCGCGGCCCCCGCGTACCTCACGCAGGACGACTCACCCGCCGCGCTCGCCCACGCCCGCGAGCAGTGCCGCTGGTTCGGCGGGATGGTCGGCAACCACGTGGCCGACCTGGTGGCGAAGTACGGCGCACACTCGGACCTGATCCCCGAGGCCCTGACCGAGTACATCAAGGCCCGCGAGGGCTACGACTACTCCCACCACGGCCGCGCCGACAACCCCGACACGGCCTTCGTCCCCGACGGCATCGTGGACCGCTTCTGTGTGATCGGCACCGCGGAGCAACACATCGCGAAACTGAGGGAGTTGAAGCGTCTGGGAGTGGATCAGTTCGCCCTGTACGCGATGCATGACGCCCGTGAAAGCGTCATCGACGGGTACGGCGCCAAGGTCATCCCCGCCCTGTCGTGAGCAGCCCCACCTCCAGGTCGGCGACGACCCCGTAGTGGTCACTGGCCCACACACCGTCGGCTGGCTTGTCGAAGGCGAGGTCGGCACTCCGCACGCGGGCGAAGGCGTTCGGGTGCGCGTGCGGTGAGCCGACGAAGACGTAGTCGAGCCGGCGGCGGTGGCCGGGCTGACGCACCAGGAGCTCGATGTCCTCGGCCGCGTTCGGGTTGTCGGCGCTCCAGGTGTGCCCCGGACCTGAACCCGCGATCTCCCACGCGTCGTGGAAGTGGGTACCGCGACCCGAGAGTGATTGCCGACCGGTCAGATAGCGGACGCCGGCGGAGTCGGGGTCCGCGTTGAAATCACCGGCCATGATCGTGGGCAGGGCCGTGCGGTGCCGGGCGTCCAGATCGCTCAGGGCCAGCACCTGCCGCTCCCGCTGCGCTTCTGCCTCGAGCCGGAACGACGTCGTGGTCGCGATGAACAGGACGTCACCGAGGCCGGGCAGCGGCACGAGGGCGGCCGGCGTGAGCCACGGGACATCGGGCGCGTCCGTGCCGCGCTGATCGAGGACTTCGACGATGCGGTGCGGCCACCGCGTCGCGATCGCCGTGCCGCCGTACCGGTCCGCGTAGGGCGGAGCCGTCGCGGTGGTCTGCGACTGGTGGGTGCCGTGCAGCCCCGTCCCCTCGATCAGGGCGGGCAGTTAGTCCGGCAGGACCTCCTGGAAGGCGACGAGATCCGGCGCGAGCCGCGCCAGTTCGGCATTGATCAGCGCCTGCCGGGCGGCGGCGTCGCCGCGGGTGTTCCATACGTTCAACGTCACGACGCGCAGTCTCGTCGTCATCGGATTCCTCTCCACGGGTGATCCAGGGGCGCGATGGCCATGGTCGCTGTCATGGCTGCCGGATCGCGATGACGTCGAACTCCAGCGTCACCTTCGGACTCACGAGAACCGAGGTCGCGGCGTTCCAGTTCACGCCCCAGTCCTTGCGGTTGATCGTGACGCTGCCCAGGAAGCCGACCCGGAAGTCGCCCTGCGAGTCCATCTCGGCGGCGGTCAACTCGACGTCCATGACGACCGGTTGGGTCACACCTCGCATCGTCAGGCCGCCGGTGACCTTGTAGGTGGTCGCGTCGACCGGCTCCACCTTGGTCGAGACGAAGGTGATGACCGGGTGGCCGTCCGTGTCCAGGAACCTGCTGCGAAGCTGATCGTCGCGCTGCTGATGGTGGGTCTGGAGGCTCGTCGCCCGGATCGTGAGGCGTGCGATGGACTTCGACGGCTGATCGCCGTCCAGGTACGCGCCGCCCTCGTACTCCTCGAACTCCCCACGCACCCTGGTGGACATGGAGTGCCGGGCGACGAAGCCGATCCGGGTGTGGGCGGTGTCGAGGACGTAGGCGCCGGACAGCTCGCCGAGGCTGATCGTGGTGGACATGGTGGTCACTCCTGGAGGGGGGGGAAGAAGGGGCGGCGGTGCGAGTGCCCGGACGGTTGAGGCGCGTACGCGCGGCGGGGGGGGGGGGGGGGGGGGGGGGGCCGGGCCCCCCCCCCCCCCCCCCCGCCCCCTCCCCCCCGTCCCCCCCCCCC
>NZ_JBVIHP010000009.1:12863-121124 GCF_055570235.1 Streptomyces sp. NPDC031274
GGGGGAAAGGGGGGGGGGGGGGGGGGGTCCGGGGGTGGTGGGGGTGCGGCCGGGGGGGGGTGGGAGTCCCGGTCCCCGGCGCCGGGACTCCAGCCGCCGTGCCTCGCGTCCGCTCCGCCGGGTCCTCTCACCCGAGCCGGCGGGTCATCCGAACTGGCCGGGCTTGTAGTCGCCCGCAGGCTGCTGGGTGAGGACGTTCAGACGGTTGAAGGCGTTGAGAACGGCGATGATCGACACCAGGGCGGCGAGCTGGTCCTCGTCGTAGTGCTCGGCGGCGTTCTGCCAGGCCTCGTCGCTGACACCGCCCGCAGCGTCGGCTATGCGTGTGCCCTGCTCCGCCAGCTCCAGGGCGGCCCGTTCGGCGTCGGTGAACACCGTCGCCTCCCGCCAGGTCGCCACGAGGTTCAGACGCTGCGCGCTCTCACCGGCATGCGTCGCGTCCTTGGTGTGCATGTCGACGCAGTATCCGCAGCCGTTGATCTGGCTGACGCGGAGCGCGACCAGTTCCGGCGTCGCGGGCGGCAGGGACGCATCCATGCCCTGCCCCGCCGCGGCGAGGTGCTTGACGACC
The DNA here is from genome assembly GCF_055570235.1 of Streptomyces sp. NPDC031274. Lineage (NCBI taxonomy): Bacteria > Bacillati > Actinomycetota > Actinomycetes > Kitasatosporales > Streptomycetaceae > Streptomyces > Streptomyces sp. NPDC031274. The sequence goes on from NZ_JBVIHP010000009.1 coordinate 13,435, forward strand.
TTGGCCGAGACGGGGTTGGTGTGGAAGTTGATGCGGGCTTGCACAATGATCTCCCTTTTGATGTCCGGCCGTTCCACCGGAGAGGCGGAAGGCCTGTTCGCGGGATCGTGTTCGTTCCCACCATCACGACGAGGCAGCCATCGGAAATGTGAGGCGGCGTCCCGACGTCACATTCCGGGCGGCTGTCTCGTCGTAGTGGTGAAGACACCTGCGGCAAAGGGAGCGGCGACACCATGAGGTCCCAGTTGGAGCCCGGAGACGGACGGCTCGACCCGAGCCTGAGCGCGATCATGAGTGAGCGGCGGCAGCTGATCAATCTCGCGTACCGGCTCCTCGGCTCTCTGACCGACGCCGAGGACGTCGTGCAGGAGGCCTACACGCGCTGGTACGCCATGTCCCCGCAGCAGCGGGAGTCCATCGCGTCCCCCGGTGGCTGGCTGACGAAGGTCGCCACTCACATCTGCCTCGACCAGCTCCGCTCGGCACGGGCCCGGCGCGAGAGCTACGTGGGCGAGTGGATCCCGGAGCCGCTGCCCGATCGCACCGAGTGGGTCGCCGGGCGGCGGGGCGCTACGACCGCCGACCCGGCCGACCGGGTCACCCTCGACGAGTCGGTCGACATGGCGTTCCTCGTCGTCCTGGAATCGATGACCCCGGCCGAGCGCGTCGCGTTCATCCTGCACGACGTCTTTCGCTACTCCTTCGCCGAAGTGGCCGAGATCGTCGGCCGGAGCCCGGCGGCATGCCGTCAGCTGGCCTCATCGGCGCGCCGCCGCATTCGTGCCGCGCACGCTCCCGAGCGTCCGGCGGCCCGCCGCGCCGCCGTCGTCAGGGACTTCAAGCAGGCGTGGGAGGCCAAGGACATCGAGGCGCTCATCGGTCTCCTCGACCCCGACGCCACGGCGCTCGCCGATGGCGGAGGCCTGGTCAACGCCGCGCCCCACCCCGTCGTGGGAGCCGAGGAGATCGCGCGCTACTTGGTGGCCGTCACCGGCATGGTGCCCACCCAGACGATCCTGGAGCGCACGGTCAACGGGCGGCCCGGCCTGGTGGTCCAGCACGGCGGCGTCACCACGTCGGTGATGGCCTTCGAGATCGCAGGCGACAGGATCAAGCGCTGCTGGGCGGTACGGAACCCCGAGAAGCTGCGGCCCTGGACGACGTGCTGACGACTGACGCACCCGGCTCCGCTTCGGCGCCGGTTTCACTTCTTATATCGCGCGAAAGGTACTTTGCTCTCTTTGTCGTGCGGTAAACTAACGAAGTGAGCCAAGGTGCTCTCTTGAGCACAAGGTTGCTCAATATTCAAGCGGGCGACGGTGATCGCCGACGGTCGGATGGGGTGGGGCAGGAGATGGGTCGCAGTGTTCGCGCCGCCTGGATCCCCGTGACCGGTACCTCCCGTGACGGCGCCGAGGTGCGTGCCGCCAGGGTCGTACGCGTCGACAACACGCCCCGCGACAGCGTGCCTGATACCGACGGCACCACGACGAGCAGCCCGCGCCGCTGACGCATCCGGAGTCTCGACTCCGTACGTCCCGCGCCCAGTTGTTGTCATCCCCCATGCCCGACGGCATGAGTGTCGCGCGCCCGTGTCGCGCTGCCGTGTCCGCCTCCTGCCGGCGAGCCGCCGCGCTTTCGGCGACCCGCGCCGGGCCGTAGGCCATCGACCCGACGAGGGAGAGCAGATGACCACCCAGGAGATTCCCGAGCAACTCCTCCACGGCTACGCCGACATACTCACCGGGGCGGCAGCGACCGGCCGCCGTCTGACCCGCGAGGAACTGACGTCGCGCCGGGCGCTCGGCGCGCAGGCCGCCAACGCCGGATACGCGTGGCGCGGCCTCATACGCGAACACCTCAACGCCACCCGGCTCCACCGTCCCGCGACCGGCGACCCGGACCACCTGCTCGCCACCGCCGAGCAGGCCATCGACGCCTTCGCCGAAGGCTACGAACACGCACAGCGCCAGGTCGTACGTCAGGAGGAGGTCGCCCGGCGCGAGTTGATCGACGATCTGCTGTACGGACGTGGGGACTTGGGCCGCCTCTCCGCACGTGCCGAGCGATTCGGTCTCAGGCTGTCCCACGCGCACGCCGTGGCCGTGGCGGAGGGCCTTTCTCCCTACGACGAGACCGATCCCGTGGCGCGGGACGTGGAGAGCGAACTGGTCGGCCGCTTCGGCGACCGCGACATCCTGCTCACCACCAAGGACGGCCGCCTCGTGTGTATCGCCCCCGCCGGCCAGGACGAGGTGCTCACCTATTTCGCCAAGCGGGCGCACGCCGCCACCGACGGCGGCCGCATCGCCATCGGGCGGCCGAAGCCCGGGGCGGCGGGTATCGCCCACAGCTACGAAGAAGCCGTGAGCACCCTGGAGCTCGCGACGCGCATGGGCTTCGACGAGCCCGTGCTGCGCGCCGCCGACCTCCTTGTCTTCCCCGTCCTCGCCCGTGACCGGCAGGCACTGGTGGACCTGGTGCTCAACACGCTCGGCCCGCTGGAAGAGGCGCGGGGTGGAGCGGTTCCCCTCCTTGAGACCCTGTTCGCCTACTTCGACACAGGGTGCGTGGCGGCCCAGGCGGCGCGGCAACTGTCGCTGAGCGTAAGAGCTCTGACGTACCGCCTGGAGCGCATCCGCACCCTCACGGGGTCCGACCCCGCCGACCCGCTGGACCGCTACACCCTGCAGACGGCGGTCATCGGCGCGCGGCTCCTCGGCTGGCCGGCCACCTCCCTGTGAGGGGGCCGGCATGAGGGTCAGTCGGTGACGTCGATCTTTCCGTTGTGCTTGGCGGGGGCCGTGCTCGCGGGTTCGGGGGACTTGCCGCCGGTGATGTTCTTGAGGAGTTCGGCGACGTCGACGCCCGTGGTGGAGCTGAGGAGTTCGACGCCCTGGGCGACGTTGTCGGCGACCGTACGGGAGAGCTGGCCCGCGCCGTCCGTGGAGATCACGGTCATCTTGTCGATCGCGCTGAGCGGTTCGGACGCCTTGGCCACCACGTTGGGCAGGACCTCGACGAGCATCTGCAGCACCGCCGCGTCGCCGTACTGGGCGAACGCGTCGGCCTTCTTGCGCATCGCCTCCGCCTCGGCGGCACCCTTGGCGCCGATCGCGGCGGCATCGGCCTCGCCCTCCAGGCGTACGGCGTCGGCGAGCGCGGCACGCTGGGCCTTCTCGCCCTCACCGGTCAGACGCGCCCGGTCGGCGTCGGCCTCCGCCTGCTTGACCAGGGAGACGCGGCGGGACTCCGCCTCCTGCTCCGCCTGGTAGCGGGCGGCGTCGGCGGGCTTGCGGATCTTGGTGTCGAGCTCGCGGTCGGTCAGCGCGGCCTGCCGCTGGGCGACCTTCTCCTGCTCGGTGAGGACCTCCTGCTGGCGGGCGGCCTCGGCGAGCGGTCCCGCGGCCCCGGCACGGGCGGCCGCCTCGTCTGTCTCGGCCTTGATCTCGGCCTGCTTGAGGTAGAACGTCCGCTGGGCGACGGCGATCTCCTCCTCGGCCTTCAGCCGGGCCTGCTCGGCGGCGCGGCGGGCGACGGCCTCGGCGATGTCCGCCTCCTGCCGGGCACGGGCCGCCTCGGGGCGGCCCAGGTCCTCCAGGTAGGAGCCCTCGGTGGTGATGTCCTGAATCTGGAAGGCGTCGAGAACCAGGCCCTGGCCGGACAGGCTCGCCTCGGCCTCCTCGGCGACCTGACCGGCGAAGGCGGCCCGGTCGCGGATGATGTCCTCCACCGACATCCGGCCCACGATGGAGCGCAGCGCGCCGGAGAGCACTTCCTGGGTGAAGCCGACGATCCCGCCCTGCTGGGCGAGGAAGCGTTGGGCCGCGGCGCGTATGGAGTCCTCGGTGCCGCCGACCTTGACGATCGCGACGCCCTCCAGGTTGGCCTTCACCCCGCGCAGAGTGACAGCGCCGCGCACCGCGATGGGGATGTGCCGCGATGAGAGTTCGAGCGTGAACTTCTGCTGGACGAACGGCACGACGAAGACGCCGCCGCCGACCACGACCTTCTGGCCGCTGTTGTCGATGACGATGCGGCCGGTGTCGGGATCGGTGGACTTCTTGCCGCGCCGCCCCGTCACGATGAAGGCCTCGCTGGGCCCGGCGACCTTGTAGCGGGTCACGACGACGAGTGCGAGCAGTACGAGGAGTACGACGACTCCGATGACGGCGATCAGAACTGGACTCATGGTGAATTCCCCCCTGCCTCCCTCAGGGCGGCAGATCGGTGATGTGGTACGTGGGGCCGGGTGTGGGCGTGGGCGCGAGCGGTGCTCAGCGCTGCACGGGGCGGACCGCGACCGATGTCGGCGAAAGCGCCGACTCCACCCAGATCTCCGTGCCGCGGGTGACGGCCACGGCGCTCCTTGCGGAGAACTTCACTGGCTGACCGCCCAGTTGGAGCAGCACCTCGCCGTACCCGTCGACGGGGATCGCGGTGACCACGGCTCCCGCGGTGCCCACGAGGTCGTCGCCCCGTGGAGTGGCCGCGGTCTGATCCCGCATCAGGGCACGGCTGAACTTCCAGGTCAGTAAGGCCGCTGCCACGCCGACGACGGCTCCGACAGTGGTGGCACCGCCCGCGCCGAGCCCGGTCGTGCCGAGCACGATCGCGCCGCCGAAGCCGAGCATGGACACGAACCCCGCGATGACGGGAAGGGACAGCAGCCCCTCGAAGAGCCCGTCGAGGACTCCGATGCCGTCGAAGAGTCCTTCAAGAACCCCGCCGAAGACGAGGGAGAAGACCAGCAGTGCGATTCCCGCGATGCCAAGGCCCAGGAAGACAGTCACCGGAGCACCTCCCCAACTTGCCGGATGTCTCGGTGTGGTCGGGATCGTCGCATGCGGGGGAGATCGCGCACATTGCCACGATCCGGCAATGATCAGCCTTCTTTCATGCCGGTCCGTGTTCCGGCCCGTGCGCCGGTCCGTGTTCCGCCTCAGCCGGTCCGGCTCCGGGCACGTCGACCGAGGAGTTCCGCCAGGCCCTGGCGCGTCGCGGCCAGGACGACGCGGTCCTGGGGGCGCAGTACGTATCCGGGGTGGAGGTCCCAGACGAGGCCCGCGGGGCGGTCGGTGTCCTCGTCGGTCCGGGCGGCCGTCAGGTCGGGGAGCCGCTCGTCCGGTGCGGTGGAATCCAGGGCGATGACCCGCCACACGCCGGGCCGGAACGATTCGGCGATGGTCCGTCCCTCCAGCTGACGGTGGCCTGCGACGTCGAGGGCGGCGAACAGGAGCACCCGCCGCTCGACGGGGATCGCGCCCAGGATCTGCCGCCCCATCATGGCTCCCGCGAAGGCGGGGGCGGCGAGGGTGGAGACGCTGCGGCTGCGCGTGAGGGCCTGCGGGTGGGCGGTGCGCAGGGTGCGGTAGACGGCGGTGGCGAACGTGTCGTCGTACAGCCGAAGGGCCACGCGGACATTGGGCTTGATCGAGCGGGCGTACAGGGCGGCTTCGAGATTCGTCGTGTCGACGCTGGTGAGGGCGAGCAGCGCGTGTGCGCGGTGGATCTTGGCGGCTTCCAGGACACCTTCGTCCGTGACGTCGCCGACGACCGTGGGCACGCGCAGGCGGCGGGCGAGCGGGATGCCGCGCGCCTCGGGGTCCTCCTCCACGCACACGACGGGGATGCCGAGTTCACGCAGACGGGCCAGGACGCGGGTGCCGATCTTGCCGAGGCCGAGCAGGACCACGTGGCCGGAGAGGCCGCGCGGTGGACGGCGCAGGGAAGAGGCCGTGCGGAAGGTGCCGAGGGCCTCCAGGACGGCGGCGAACAGCACCGGCAGGAGGAGCAACCCGGCCAGACCGGAGAGGAGTTGAAGCACCTGGCGGGCGGTGGATTCGCCGATCGCGGGGTCGTCGATGGCGAACAGGTCGAGCAGGGTCAGATAGGCGGCGGCCAGCGGGTGGGCATTGCTGGTCAGCCAGTTCGCCACCGCCAGGCCGAGCACACAGGCCATGAGCCCGGCCACCGACCAGCGCAGACGGGGCGAGAAGAGCGAACCGAACGGAAGCCCGCGCGCGGCCAGGCGGCCGGTCGACCGGTCGGACCCGGCGTACGAGACGGCCTTGAGGACCACCGTTCCCCTGCCCGTGGAGGAGCTGACGGTGCTGTCGTCGGGCAGCAGCAGGGGCCCGTCCTGGCCGCAGTCGTCCGAACCCTCCGAGCCCGCGGGGTCGTTGGTGGTCGACGAGAGCACGGCGAGCGTGCACAGGCCGGGGTCGGCCGTCGCTTCGCGGCCCTGCGGGTCGCGTTCCACGGCGCGCAGGAGCAGTCCGTCGGCCTGGACGACCTTGCTGGTTCCCGCGACGGCGGTGGCCGCCAGGGCGGGGGCCGCAGTGTCGGCGTCGGAGAGGACGGTGGTGGAGGCGTTCACCTCGGCCGGGTCCAGGCCGGGGAAGGCGACCGAGGCGGCCTGGTCGAGGAGATCTTCCAGGTGCTGGCCCAGCTTGCGGTTGTAGAGCCGGATCACGATCCGCAGGCGGGGGTTGAGACGGCGGGAGACGAGGGCGGCGCGGATGTTGGTCTCGTCGTCGTCGTACACGAGGGCAAGGGCGGCGGCGTCGTGGACGCCCGCTTCCACGAGGGCCGCCTCGTCGGGCTCCGGCGCCTCCAGGACACGGGGGACTTCGGGCCGCGCCGCCCCGTCCGCGCCGCCGGGCGTACCGGCCGCGCGCGCCATGACGGCCTGCATCCGGCCCAGGAGGGCGGTGGTCCGGGCCCGTCCGGCCGATCCCGACCGTGGGCCGTCGGCCGGAAGGGCGGAGGGGACGACGACCGTCACCCGCTCGCGGTACACCGCGCGCAGCTCGGCGGCGAGGCGTTCGGCGAGGGCGTCGTCACCGCACACGATCATGTGGCCGCTCCGCGGTGGTTGCCGCGCTTGACCGGGAAGCGGCGTGCCGTCCTCCGGATCCGGCTGGCGGCGATCCGGATGGCCGCGAACGGGCTGCGGGTTCCCGTGGCTCACGACTCGTCCTCCCCTGTACCGATGCCCACGCCGACCTCTGCACCGACGCCCGATGGCAGCAGCGAACCACGATTGATCATGAGGACCAAGGTAGTTGGCGTACGGCGCTGGTCGTTCCTGTGGGGCTCATGGGGGCGGGCAGGCGCGAAGGCTCCTGGGCAGGCCGGTCGGCGGCCTAGACTGGACCCTCGCGTACGAGACCGTCGTACGCGCGAGTCCTGGCGCGGAGGGAGGACGACCGTGGAAGCAGACGGAGCAGTCGGAGCAGTCGGAGTGGACGGCACCGGCTTCAATGATCCATCGGCCGATGTCCTCGCCGAGGCGGCCGCGGCATTCGGTCTGCTCGCCTCCTCCGCGCGGCTGCACATCGTGTGGGCGCTCGCGCAGGGCGAGAGCGACGTGACCGGTCTCGCGGACCGGGTCGGCGGTGCGCTGCCCGCGGTCAGCCAGCATCTGACCAAGCTGAAGCTCGCCGGTCTCGTCCGCTCCCGGCGCGAGGGCCGGCGCCAGGTCTACTTCGTCGACGACGCGGACGTGGTGACCGTGGTGCGCCTGATGGTCGGCCAGCTGACCGACCGGGCCGACCGCGTCGACCAGGCCGACGTCGCCGATCATGCCGCGCAGTCTCCCGGACGCCGGCTCCGCGGCCTTGGCGCCTGAGGCCGCTGCCGGTGGGCTCACCTCCCTGGAGGTGCTGCGCCATGTGGACAGCGGCCCGCGCGGCCTGACCGACGCGGAAGCCGAGCGGCGCGGAGTCCGGTTCGGCGAGAACACCCTTCCCGACCGGCGTGCGGTGTCATGGCCGCGGCTCTTCGGCCGCAGTCTGCGGGATCCGTTCACCGCGGTGCTGCTCTGCCTCGGCCTGGTGTCGGCCACCGTCGCCTCCTGGGGCACCGCCTGCGTGATCCTGTGCCTGGTCGTCGTCAGCGGAGTGCTGCGGACGTCCGGTGAGCACCGCGCCGACCGGTCCATGACCGCACTGCGCGCACTGGTGGCCACCACCGCGACCGTGCTGCGCCGCGCGGAGCGGGACGAGAGCCCCGAGGAGCGGGAGATCCGGGTCGAGGATCTCGTGCCAGGAGACGTGGTGCGGCTCGGCCCCGGCGATCTCGTCCCCGCCGACGTACGACTGCTGCGCGCGAGCGGGCTGAGCGTGCGCCAGGCGGCGCTGACCGGGGAGTCGGCGCCGGTGCCCAAGGCCGCCGCCGACGTACCGGGCCCGCTGCTCCCCGACGGAGCCTTCGAGCAGCCTCATCTCTGCTTCCAGGGCAGCAGCGTCGCCTCGGGCAGCGGCACCGCGGTGGTCGTCGCGACCGGGGCGCGGACCCGGTTCGCCGCCGCGCACGGCATGCACGGGCGGCGGCGCGGGCCGAGCGCCTTCGACCGCTCCGTGCACGGCATCTCCTGGGTCCTCATCCGGTTCATGCTGCTGACCCCGCCGCTCGTCCTGATGGCCAACGCCGCCCTGCGCGGGCGCGGCCTGGAGACCCTGCCGTTCGCGGTCGCCGTGGCGGTCGGCCTGACGCCGGAGATGCTGCCGGTCATCGTCACCATCTGCCTGGCGCGCGGGGCCTCCCTCCTGGCCCGTACGCACGGGGTGATCGTCAAAAGGCTGCCCGCGCTGCACGACCTCGGCGCCGTCGACGTCCTGTGCCTGGACAAGACCGGCACGCTCACCGAGGACCGCCCCGTCCTCGACCGCACCCTGGGCGCCGACGGCCGAGCCGCCCCCGACGCGCTGCACTGGGCCGCGGTCAACTCCTGGTGGACACTCCAGCTCGCCGAGCTGCCCGCCGCCGACCCGCTCGACGACGCGGTCCTCGACGCCGCGGACGACGGCGGTGACGCGGCGATGCGGTACGACGGCGTCGCGGCGCTCCCCTTCGATCCCGTACGCCGCCTCGCGACCGCCGTCGTACGCGGCCCCGGAAGCCTCGGCACTCACACGCTCGTCGTCAAAGGCGCGGTCGAGGCCGTACTGGAACGCTGCGTGCTCGAGGACTCCGAGCGCGAGCGGCTCCTGTCCCTCGCCGCCCAGGAGGCACAGGGCGGCCTGCGCCTCCTCGCGGTCGCCACCGCGGAGCGGCCCGCCCGCACCCGCGACTACACCCCGGCCGACGAGCGCGGCCTGACCTTCCACGGCTTCCTCACCCTGCGGGACGCACTCGCCCCGACCGCCGCCACCGCCCTGCGGGACCTCGCGGAGAGCGGCATCACGGTCAAGATCCTCACCGGCGACCATCCGGGGACGGCGGAGCGGGCCTGCCGCGAACTGGGGATCGGCGTCGGCGGAGTCCTCACCGCCGACCGTGTCGACGCCCTCACCGACGCGGAACTCGCCGACACCGCCGGGCGCACCACCGTTTTCGCCCGCTGCACCCCCGAGCACAAGGCCCGCATCACCGAGGCGCTGCGGTCCCGCGGGCACACCACCGGGTTTCTCGGCGACGGGGTCAACGACATGCCCGCGCTGCGGGCCGCCGACGTCGGCATCGCTCCGCGGGCCGCCGTGGACGTCGTACGCGAGAGCGCCGACGTGGTGCTCGCCGACAAGGACCTCACCGCGATCGGCCACGCGGTCCTCGCGGGACGCCACAGCAGCGGAAACATCGCCACGTATCTGCGCGTCACGCTCTCCTCGAACCTCGGCAACGTCATCGGGATGCTCTGCGCGGGACTCCTGCTGCCGTTCCTGCCGATGCTTCCCGCGCAGGTCCTCGTGCAGAACCTGTGCTTCGACGCCGCGCAGCTCTCCTTCGCCTACGAGCGTCCGCACCCGGCGGTCCTGCGCCGCCCCACCGTGCTGCGGCCCCGAGCCTTTCTGCGCTTCATCACCGGCTTCGGCGCTCTCAACGCCCTCGCCGACCTCGCCACCTTCATCCTCCTCGCGCTCGCCCTGCACGGCCCCGGCGCCGTGGACGACCAGGCGATGTTCCACTCCGGGTGGTTCACCGAGAACCTGCTGACCCAGGGCCTGGTGATGCTGCTCCTGCGCACCGGCCGCCGCCGGGCCGAGGGCAGGACACCGGGCCCGGTCGTCCTTTCGGTGGCCGCGCTTGCCGCCGTCGGCCTGCTCCTCCCGCTGTCGCCACTGGGCCCACTCCTGGGCATGACGGCTCTGCCGGGCCCGTACTACCTGCTGCTCGCGGTGGTGCTCGGTCTGTACGCGGCCGCGCTCGCGGCAGCTCGGCGACGGTGGGACGTCGAGCCGTAGCCAGCAGCAGCCAGCCCCTGGTCACCCGTCGTCAGCCGTAGGAGAGGTCGGAGCACGGGTTGTCGTCGGCGGAACGGGCGTCGTCGGCGACCTTGGAGGGGACGGACTCCGGCTCACCGGATGCGGAGGGCGAGGCCGAGGGGGCGTCGGCGTACGACTGGCCGAGAGTGACGGTGAGGCCGGACGCCGTCGCGGACTCCAGTTCCGCGCCGGGGAACAGGCGGGCGACGGACTTGGCCTTGGCCTTCTCGCCGGGGCCGTACGCGATCACGGTGGTGGCGTGATCCTGAGTGCCGGCCGTTGAGGTGCCGGTGACCTCGAAATCGTGTTCGGTGAGGGTCTCGGCGGCGCGGGCGGCGAGGCCGGTGACCGTAGTGCCGTTCCGCACGGCCACGGTGGCGCCGTCGCCGGAGACAGGTGCGGTGGTCGTCGCATCTCCGGAGGGCGTCTTCTTCTTGCCGGACTTGCCGGACTTGCCGCTGGCGTCCGTTCCGTCCAGCGTGCGGTCGTTCTTGAGCGACGCCCACAGCGCGTCGGCGTCCGGCTGGACGATGGCGACCCGCGAACCCTTGTACCGCCAGGGGATGGTGACGAACTTGGTGTTGCTCAGGTCGATGTCCTTCAGGGACATCACGAACGAGATGAGCTTGTCCGCGGAGCCGAGGCCGGGGTCGACGGTCATCGCATTCGTTGCGGCGTCCGCGAGCGGAAGCAGCTTGGTGGGAGTGAGGCCGTCACTCTTGACCTTCTTCAACAGGCTGGCGACGAAGGCCTGCTGGCGCTTGATCCGGCCTATGTCGGAGCCGTCGCCGATGCCGTGCCGGATGCGTACGTAATCAAGGGCCTTCTGGCCCGACACCTCCTGCTCGCCCTCGGCGAAGAGGCGCTTTCCTCGGGTGGCGCGGTGGGGATTGAGGTCGCGTTGATAGATGTCCTGCGGCAGGCACACCTTCACCCCGCCCACCACGTCCGTCAGCTCCGAGAACCCCTTGAAGTCGACGACGACGGTGTGGTCGACGCGCAGTCCGGTGAGGTGTTCGACGGTGTTCTGGGTGCAGGCGGGGTTGCCCTTGGCGGTCTCGCCGACGGAGTACGCGGCGTTGAACATGGCGTTGGACTGTTCCTTGGTCCAGCTTCCGTCCGGCAGCTTGCAGGGCGGGAGGTCCACGAGGGTGTCGCGGGGGATCGATACGGCGACGGCGTGCCGGTGGTCGGCGTAGACGTGCAGCAGGAAGGCGGTGTCGGAGCGCCCGATGTCGCTCTTGTCGCCGCCGCCGAGCGCGCTGTTCCCGTCGGTGCGGGCATCCGAGCCGATGACCAGGACGTTCTCGCCCTTGGAGGCATCCGCGTCGGGCCGGTCGCCGGAGACACCGTCCGCCGCGAAGGTGTCGATGTTGCCGTTCAGCCTGAAGTACACCCACCCGGCACCTGCCGTCACGAGGACAAGGAGCGACAGGCCGATGCAGAGCATGAGCCGCGCACGGCTGCGCTTGCGCCGACGGCCGCGTACAGCTGCACGGTGGCTGGTTGTCATGGGTGCGCCCTATCCGTCCGAGTCGTTCCGCCTTCATGGAGAGGGACCTCCCGGCCCGCCCCATGGTTGTACAGTTGCGCAATGTAGCAATCTTTTCTGAGGCTACCGGCAGCCGATCGGCGGCTGAGACATCTACGGAGAAGGGCGGACGACGATGATTCGTAACGGACTGGAACCCTGGCATCTGCTCATCGTGGGGATCGTGGTCATCGTGCTGTTCGGCTCGAAGAAGCTGCCGGACACCGCCCGCGCGGTGGGCAAGTCCCTGCGGATCCTCAAGAGCGAGACCAAGGCGATGAAGGAGGACGGGGAGCGGGGAAGGGTTGAGCGGGCCGGGGAGCGTGCCGAACAGCCTGGGGAGAAGGCCGAGCGGCTGGGAGAGCGCTGAGCGGACTGAGCGGACTGAGCGGCGGGGGAAGGGGCGCCCGTGACCGGGCCCAACTGGTCGTATTCGCCTACGAGTCGGGACTCGTCGCGGCCCGCAATGCGGCTCCGTAAGGGAAGGGGCGAAGTTTCGTGAAGCCAGGAACGTGAGGCCGGAAGGGGGAAACTCTGGCCATGGCATGATCTCCGCGTGACCGTCATACCGTTCAGACACGTCGCCCGGGTGAGACGCATCGCCGCCCTCGCGGCCGTGGCCCTGCTCGCCTCCGGATGTGGGCTCTCGGAGGAGTTGGAGCGGGAGCGGGATCCAGGACGGACGGCGCCTGCGGAGAGCGACCGGTCCGGTGCGGGGGACGGTCGGTCCGCCCCGACGGCGGCGCTTCCGGACACTCCGACCGGCGAAACCGTCGAGACGGGACCGCCGGAGGTGCCCGTCGCGCCCTCGGCCTCCTGCCCCGCCTCCGGCGTCCGCATCGAGTCGGGCATCGTCAGCTCTGCCATGGGTCTGCGCGCGATGAGCGTGACCCTCACCAACTGCGGCAAGGGCGTCTACCGCCTGAAGGGCTACCCGAAGCTGCGGGTGCTCGACGAGCACCGCGAGCCCCTCGACGTACAGATCCTCGAAGGCACCGCACCCATCATGACCAGAGACGACGACCCCGGCCCGAACCACCCCGTCTCGCTCAAGAAGGGCGAGGCGGCCTACACCGTGCTCGTCTGGCGCAACACCGTCACCGACACGACCACGACCGCCGTCAGCGGCACCTACGTGAAGGTCACGCCGATGCCGGGGGCCCGCTCCGGGACCGTGACCCCGGAGGGCCGCATCGACCTCGGCAACACCGGCCGCATCGGCACGACCGCCTGGCAGCGGGAGCCTGCGGACGACACGGACCCGTCCAGGCCTTCCAGGCCTACGGCACCCGCGCCGTCCACTCCGGCGAGCTGAACTTCGTCCGGGCGAGCTCCCGCGCCCTCGCCATCTCCTCGTCCGTGACCTTGCCCGCCGTCAGGCCGTACCGCGCGCGGAAGGAGTCGAGCATCCGCTCGATCACGGTCTCGCGGGGCAGCCCCGTCTGGCGGCGCAGCGGGTCCACGCGCTTCTTCGCGCTCCTCGTGCCCTTGTCCGAGAGCTTTTCGCGGCCGATACGGAGCACCTCGACCATCTTCTGGGCATCGATGTCGTACGACATCGTCACGTGGTGCAGCACCGCGCCGTGCCCGCCCGCGACCCGCTTCTGGGCGGCACCCGCGACCTTCCCGGCATCGGTGGCGATGTCGTTGAGCGGTTGGTACCAGGCGTTGATGCCCATATCGCCCAGGGCTTCGAGGACCCAGTCGTCCAGATAGGCGTAACTGTCGGCGAAGGACAGGCCCTGCACGAGGGAGTCCGGGACCGAGAGCGAGTACGTGATGGCGTTGCCCGGCTCGCAGAACATGGCGCCGCCGCCGCTGATCCGGCGCACCACCTGCACGCCGTGCCGCTCGGTGCCCTCCTGGTCCACTTCGTTGCGCAGCGACTGGAAGCTGCCGATGACGACGGCCGGGGACTCCCACTCCCACACGCGCAGCGTGGGCGGGCGGCGTCCGGCGGCGACCTCCTCGGTGAGCACCTCGTCCAGGGCCATGAGCAGGGCGGGGGACTGCGGGGCCTCGTGGATCAGCTGCCAGTCGTAGTCGGTCCAGTCGGTGGCGTGCGCGAGGGCGCGGCGCACCGCGGCACCCACACCCTCCGATGTGAGCCCGTAGAGCACGGAGCCCGCCGGAAGCGCCGCGTCGATGCGAGCGGCGAGGCCCGCCGCGTCGGTGTCGGCGGGGGCACCTTCCAGCGCGTGGCTCAGGGCGTCGAACGCCTCGTCAGGTTCGAGGAAGAAGTCCCCCGCCACCCGCACATGCCGCAGCACGCCGTCCTCGACCTCCAGATCCACGACGACGAGCTTGCCGCCGGGGACCTTGTACTCACCGTGCACTGTGTTTCCTCCGGGCCTTGCCGAGTCGCGGGCATGCCGATCAAGAACATGTCGATCACGAACATGCTGAATCACGAACATGCCGAATCGCGAACTCCATCAGTCTGCGATTTCATATCAGGACAACTCGACCCACTAGGGATAGATTCCCGCACAGGGTGGTCAGTCGTTCCTCGGCACCGGCCCTGACGGGAGCTGACGGGGAATCCATGAGCCACGCTGAGACGGGTGACGCAGGCGCGAGTGACAAGGCCGCCACCGTCGGCGCGTCACCGGCCGTCAAACTGACGCTCACGACGCTGACGATGATGGTCGTCGGCTCGATGGTCGGCGCGGGAGTGTTCTCGCTGCCACGCCGGTTCGCCCAGGAGACCGGGGTCGCGGGCGCGCTGATCGCCTGGGCCGTCGCCGGTACGGGCATGCTGATGCTCGCGTTCGTCTTCCAGACCCTCGCCGTCCGCAGACCCGATCTGGACGCCGGTGTCTACGCCTACGCCAAGGCCGGGTTCGGCGAGTACCTCGGCTTCTTCTCCGCCTTCGGGTACTGGGCCAGCGCCTGCGTCGGCAACGTCACCTACTGGGTGCTCATCATGTCGACGATCGGCGCCATCTGGCCGAGCCTCGGCGACGGCGACACCCTCATCGCCGTCGTCCTCTCCTCGTTCGGCCTGTGGGCCTTCTTCCTGCTGATCCGCCGCGGGGTCAAGGAGGCGGCGGCGATCAACAGGATCGTGACCGTCGCCAAGATCGTGCCGATCCTCGTCTTCGTGATCCTGGCCCTCTTCTTCTTCAAGCCGTCCGTGTTCGCGGACAACTTCGGCGGCGCGGACTACGCGGGGTCGCTGTTCAACCAGGTGCGCGGCACCATGCTGGCCACCGTCTTCGTCTTCCTCGGCGTCGAGGGCGCGAGCGTCTACTCCCGGCACGCCAAGCGCCGCGAAGACGTCGGCCGGGCCACGATCCTGGGCTTCCTCAGCGTCTTCGCCGTCTTCGCCTCGGTCACCATCGTCTCGTACGGGATCCTGCCGATGGCCGAGATCGCCGAGCTGCGCCAGCCCTCCATGGCGGGGGTCCTGGAAGAGGCCGTCGGCACCTGGGGCACGGTCTTCGTCAGCGTCGGACTCATCGTCTCCGTGCTCGGCGCCTACCTCGCCTGGACGCTGATGGCCGCCGAGGTGCTCTTCGTCGCCGCGAAGGACGACGACATGCCCCGCTTCCTGCGGAAGGCCACCTCCGAGGACGTGCCGGTCCCCGCGCTCCTCATGACCACCGCGCTGAGCCAGGTCGTCCTGATCGTCACGATGTTCTCCGACGACGCGTTCAACTTCGCGCTCGACCTGACCAGCGCGCTGAGCCTCATCCCGTTCCTGCTCGCGGCCGGTTTCGCCGTCAAGATCGCCCTCGGGTCCGGCCGTCAGGGCCAGGATGTGGCGGTCGCCGGGGAGAGCACCCGCAGGGAACTCGTGATCGCGGTGATCGCCACGCTGTACACGGCGTTCCTGCTGTATGCCGCGGGGCTCAAGTTCGTCCTGGTCTCTTTCATCCTCTACGCCCCCGCGACCCTCCTGTTCATCAAGGCCCGGCGGGAACAGAACCGGCGTCTGTTCTCCCCGCGCGAGGCCGTCATCTGCGGGGTCTCGATCGCGGGCGCCGTCGTGGGCGTGACCGCTCTCGCGGCGGGCTGGATCCATCTCTGAACCTGCGAACCTCCGAGACCTCCGATACCTCCGAGACCTCCGATACCTCCGTGACCTCCGAACCTCTCAACCTCTGACCGAGCCGTCGAACCACTGTTGCCACCGACCGACGAAAGGCGCACCGTGACAAGCCTCGACACCCCCGCCACCCCGACGTTCGGTGTCCACTCCGAGGTCGGCAGGCTGCGCAAGGTGCTGGTCTGCGCGCCGGGACTCGCGCACCGCAGGCTGACCCCCACCAACGCCGACGACCTGCTCTTCGACGACGTCATGTGGGTGGAGAACGCCCAGCGCGACCACGCGGACTTCGTCATCAAGCTGCGGCAGCGCGGCGTGGAGGTCGTCGAGCTGCACGACCTGCTCGCCCAGACCATGGCGATCCCCGGGGCGAAGGACTGGCTCCTCGACCGGAAGATCACCGCGAACGAGGTCGGTCTCGGGCTCATCGACAACACCCGCGCCTTCCTGGAGACGCTGGAGCCCAGCCAGCTCGCCGAGTACCTCATCGGGGGCCTGGCCACCGCGGACCTGCCGGACGAGTTCCGCTCCGGCTACGTCGCGCTCGTACGCGAATCCACCGGCGTACGCGAGTACCTGATGCCGCCGCTGCCGAACACGCTCTACACCCGCGACACGACGTGCTGGCTGTACGGGGGTGTCACGCTCAACCCGCTGTACTGGCCGGCCCGGCACGACGAGACGCTCCTGATGAAGGCCGTCTACCGGTTCCACCCCGACTTCACCGGCGCCACGGTGTGGTGGGGCGACCCCGAACTCGACTGGGGTCAGGCGACGTTCGAGGGCGGCGACATCATGCCCGTCGGCAACGGCGTCGTCCTGATGGGCATGAGCGAGCGCACCTCGCGCCAGGCCGTCACCCAGGTCGCCTCCGCGCTGTTCGAGAACGGCGCGGCCGAACAGGTCGTCGTCGCCGGTATGCCCAAGCTGCGGGCCGCGATGCACCTCGACACCGTCTTCACCTTCGCCGACCGCGACATCGTCACGCTCTACCCGAAGATCATGGACGCCGTGCACTCCTTCACGCTGCGCCCCCGCGACAAGGCGGCGGGTATCGAGATCACGGACGAGGGCTCGCGTGCGTTCGTCGACGTGGTCGCGAGGTCACTCGGTCTTCCCGAGCTGCGCGTGATCGAGACGGGCGGAGACGTCTACGCCTCCGAGCGGCAGCAGTGGGACAGCGGCAACAACGCCGTCGCCCTGGAACCCGGCGTGGTCTTCACCTACGACCGCAACACCCAGACCAACACCCTGCTGCGCAAGGCGGGGGTCGAGGTCATCACCATCGTCGGCGCCGAACTCGGCCGCGGTCGCGGCGGCGGGCATTGCATGACGTGCCCGCTCATCCGTGACGCCGTCGACTTCTGAGGTGCCGTGGGCGCGTGATGTCGCTCAGTACCGCTGGGCCTTGACCAGCTTCGCGGAGAGCTTCGGCTCCGGGGGTTCGTGGCTGATGGCGTACCGCTGGGCCCGCTTGCCCGGTTCGAGGTTCTCCGTGCCCACGTAGCGGGTCTCCACGGTCTTGCCGGAGGAGTCGAGGAAGTCGACCCGCACGGCGAAGTCAGCCGTCTTGTCGGTCCTGTTGGTGAAGGTCACCACGGAGGCGAGCACACCACCGGTGTCGGAGCGCGGCTTTCCCGTCATGGAGACGTCGGATGTCGCGTTGCCCCGCCCGTCGACGTCCTTCAGCGCGTTCTCGGCGGCCTGGTTGGCGCGCTCCGTATCGGCCGACACCGACGCCTCGAACTCGTCCGCGCGCTCCGACGCGGAGGCCTGTGCCGCGGAGGCCGAGGCGCGGGCCGACTCGGCGGCCTCGGAGGCCTTCGACTCCATCGGGGAGGCGGTCTTCTGCGAGAACGACGACGAGTCGGGGGCGGTCGGCCGCTCGCTGGCCTTCCGGCTGCCCTCGGCCGATGGAGCGTCGCTGTCGGTACTGCACGAGACGAGGGCGGCGGCTGTCACCGCGGCGGCGAGCGTGAGGGCGGCGGACACCACGGGCCCGCGGCGCCGCTTCCCGTTGGGCGGCATGGGGTTCATTCGGCGCGGTCCTTTCCCGGTTGCCGATGGCTGCTGATGCTTGTCGTGAGGGGGCCGGTGTCAGTACCTCAGGGCGCAGGCGATCCGGCCCCGGTCGGTGAGCGTGCCTTCGGGTACGAAACGGACCTGGGCGCCGGTGTCCAGGGCCCGCTCGACGATGTCGTCGACCACGTCGTCCACCGCGTCGAGATCGTCGGACCCGGCGGGCACCAGATGTCCGCCGTCGTCGCGCACGGTTGCCTGGTAGGTGTCCTCCACGGCGAGGAGGCGGACCCGGTCCGCCGTGACGTTCTGCCAGACCTCGTCGAGTCCGGCGGCGTACTGGTGTCGGCCCTGCGCCGCGTCCAGCTCATGCAGCGTGGAGGCGAGTTCGGCCTTGTCCCGGGCCACGAGGAAGGGGCGTACCGTCTGCCACACCGCTTGCGCCGGGCCATGGGCCAGGCCGCCGTGCGGCACCCTGGTGGCTCCCTTGGTGGCCGTCCCGGCGTCGTCGATGAGGGAGAGCGCCGCGGCCTCCCCGGCCACGAACAAGGGGCGCGGATGGGTGCGGAGCACACCGGCCGCCGCTGAGTCCGCCTCGCGCAGGAACTTGCGGGTCTGCTCGTCGCGGAACGTGCTCGGCAGGTCGCCGATCCGCTCCTTGCGCTCGGCGTCCGGGTCGTCGAGGCTCCGGGTCAGCGGGAATCCGTCCGTCTTGTGCTGGGTGACCCGCTCGGGGGTGCCGCTCCACAGCGTGACGCGGTCGGCCGAGACGGCGAGGACCCAGTAGGGGCGCTCGGCGGCCTGGGCCGCGACGACGTTGCGCGTCAGGAAGGTGTCCGAGAGCACCACCCTGGACGGCACCGTCCTGGCAAGGGACCACACCTGGTGCTCCCCGGGAGCGGCGAAGACGGCGAGCCCTTCCTCGGCGTGCACGAGATCGATCTCCGCCACCGCCCGGTCGAGCTGCGCGGCCACCTCGGCCCGCTGCTCCCTGGCCACGGCGGGGTCGGACTTCAGCCGCTCCTTGGCCTCGGCGACGAGGTTGCGGAGCCGCACGGGATCCTGGGCGTTGTCCGGCTCCCTGCGGTGGGTCGGCAGCAGGACCGTGACGGCGGGGTAGGGGCGCGGCTGACGCAGCCCGGCCAGTGTGGCCGGGTTGAGGGAGGGGTGCATGGACGTCACCCTTTCGGGGCGGGGCGGCGGATGAGTGACCCCCGGAGAGGTCGTTACGCCATGAGATGCACCCTATGCCGGTTCCATGATCAGGGCATATCGCCCGGAGATGGTCACTTCAGCGGCGCGGGGCCCGCCCTGCTGGGCGAGGGGGCGGGGCGCGGACCGGGCCCCGGGGTCAGTTCACGGGGGATTCATCTCGTATCCAGCCCCCGTACAGCCGAGCCGTACGGATTGTCAGTCCGGCGTGCTCTCATGGATACATGATCGAAGCGATCGAAGACTTTCTTGTACGTGGCGTTCCCGATGTCGAAGAAGCACTCCGCAAGGCCGCCGCGGCCGAGGTCATGCCGCGGTTCCGGCAGCTCGCCGACGACGACGTCGTCCAGAAGAGCGGACCGCACGACCTGGTGACCGTCGCCGACCGGCTCGCCGAGGAGCACCTGACGGCAGCCCTCATCACCCTGCTCCCCGGCTCCGTCGTCGTGGGGGAAGAAGCGGTGCACGAGGACCCCTCGATCTACGAGGCGATAGGCGCCGACGCGCCGGTGTGGATCGTCGACCCGGTCGACGGCACACGGCAGTTCGTGCGCGGCGACCCCGGATTCTGCATGCTGATCGCGCTGGCATGGCGCGGAGAGGTGCTCGCTTCCTGGACGTACGCCCCCGCACTCGACGAGATGGCCGTCGCGGTGCGCGGCAAGGGCGCCTGGCTGGACGGTGAGCGCCTTGTGGCCGGTTCACCGGGGGAGGTCATCGAAGTGGCGACCTCGCACCCGGACTTCACCACGCCGGAGCAGAAGCACGCGCTGCTCGGCCTGCGCGTGGAAGGCGTCGCGCCGCGGCCCTGCGGTTCGGCGGGCCTTGAGTATCTGGCCATCGCCCGGGGGGAGTTGGACGCGGTCGCGTTCTCCTGGGAGCTCGCCTGGGACCACGCGGCGGGGCTGCTCCTTGTCGCCGAGGCCGGGGGCTGCAATCTGACCGCCGCCGGGGAGCCCTTCCGCATCGAGGGCGGGAACGCGCTGCCGTTCACGGCCGGCCGGGACGCGGCCACCGTCGACCGGGTGGTGGGGTTGCTGTCGGCCGCAGCCTGATCTGCGGAGCACTGCGCGGCGGCTCGAGGTGGAAAGCCACGGCGGCGACCTCGAACTCGGCGACGGTGCCGACCTCCGGCCAGTCCTCGGGGTCGAACGGGAGCTGCAGCATGTCCACGAAACCGGCGACCGGAAGTCCTAGGTCGACGAAGAGCCCGACCGTCCCCGGGCCCCACGGCAGGACGCTGACCGTGCCGGTCAGGCGGGTGCCTTGAGGGAGCGGGCCACCCGTTTCCGGTGCCGAGACGTTCAGGCTGTGGCGGGCACGCTGCCACGCGGCCTCGAAATCCGCCTCGGAGACCGGCTCCCCGACACTGACGGGGCCGTTCGCGAGCTCGCCGTACTTCGCCTCGTACAGCTGCGCCCCCAGCGTCTCGAACTTGTCGAGAACCCAGGCCAGTTCGGAGCGCGAGGACGCCACGGAAGCAGAACCGTCCGGGCCGCGGAAGGACGCCTGACGTACGACGATCGCCTCGTCCTCCGTCTCGAACGTCTCGGACGTCTCGAACCAGTCGTCGGAGCCCGCGTCAGCCCGGCGAAACCAGTACGTCACCCGTCAGAGGCTACCCGCGCCCACGGCACTGTCGGTGGTCCGGCCTATCCTGGGCGGCAGAGGCCATCGGCTGACAAAGGAGTCCGAAGGTGCCGTCGATGCTTGATGCCGTCATCGTGGGGGCGGGACCGAACGGTCTGACCGCTGCCGTCGAGCTGGCCCGCCGCGGCTTCTCGGTGGCCGTGTTCGAGGCCAAGGACACCGTCGGCGGCGGGGCGCGGACCGAGGAGCTGACGCTTCCCGGGTTCCGGCATGACCCCTGTTCCGCCGCACACCCCCTTGGCATCAACTCGCCCGTGTTCCGCACGATGCCCCTCGACCGGTATGGCCTCGAGTGGCTCCAGCCGCAGCTGCCCATGGCGCACCCCTTCTTGGACGGAAGCGCCGCCGTGCTCTCCCGGTCCGTCGCCGAGACCGCCGCCTCGTTCGGGCCGCGTGACGCGGGGGCGTACCGACGCCTCATCGAGCCCTTCGTCGACAAGTGGGACACCCTCCTCCAGGACTTCATGGCGCTGCCGTCGACCGCCCTGCCGCGCGACCCCGTGACCCTCGCGCGCTTCGGCCTCGCGGGCCTGCCACCCTCCACCTGGCTGATGCGGCGCTTCCGCGACGACCGGGCCCGCGCCCTGTTCGCCGGGCTCGTCGCCCATGTCATCGCCCCGCTCGGCGGAGTCGCCACCGGCGCGGTCGGCATGGTCTTCGCGCTGGCCGCGCACGCCCGCGGCTGGCCGGTCGCCCGGGGCGGCTCACAGTCGATCTCGGACGCGCTCACCGCGTATCTGAAGGACCTCGGCGGCGCGGTCCACACGGACTACGAGGTCAAGCGGCTCGACGATCTGCCGCCCGCGCGCGCGTACATCTTCGACACGTCACCCACCGCCCTCGCCCGGATCGCGGGTCTGGGGCGGAGCTATGAGAACTATCGGTACGGCGCGAGCGTCTTCAAGATCGATTACGCCTTGGACGGACCCGTCCCCTGGACGGCGAAGGAGGCCCAGGTCGCGGGGACCGTGCAGATCGGGGCAGGCAGCGCAGAGATCGGCGCCGCGCTGCGCGCCGCTTCGCGCGAGAACCGCGCGCCCGATCCGCCGTTCCTGATCACTGTGCAGCCCAGCGTCGTCGACCCCTCCCGCGCGCCCGCGGGCAAGCAGGTCTTCTGGGCGTACGGGCATGTGCCGAACGGCTGGGACGGGGATCTCACCGACGCGATCGAGCGGCAGCTGGAGCGTTTCGCTCCCGGGTTCCGCGACCGCGTCCTCGCCCGCGCCACCGCGGGGCCCGCCGCACTGGCCACGCGCAACGCGAACTACGTCGGCGGTGACATCGCCTGCGGCGCCGCGAGCGGTATCCAGCTGCTGCTCCGCCCCAAGCTCTCCCTCTCTCCGTACGGCACCGCGCACCCGGCCGTCTTCATCTGCTCGTCCGCGACGCCGCCGGGGCCCGGTGTGCACGGGATGTCGGGGCACAACGCCGCGAAGGCGGTCTGGCGCAGGTTCCGTCTGTCTTGACGTGTGCCGCTCTCCCGGGACCCGGGTTGGTTGCCCTGCGTCTGCCTCCAGACGAACAAGACTTCCCCCCACCGCCTGAGCGCCCCGCGGCAACGCCCATGTCGGATTCTCGCCAGCCATCCCACCCGGCGTGGACGATCCTTGAGGCATGTCCACCGACCCGCACGCCGCGGCCACCACCACGCCGCCCCTCTCGATGCATACCGACGCCGAGCGCTGCGTACGTGCCGTGCAGTCGAAGGATGCCCGGTTCGACGGGTGGTTCTACACCGCGGTTCTGACCACCCGCATCTACTGCCGCCCCAGCTGCCCCGTTGTCCCCCCGAAGCCCGAGAACATGACCTTCTACCCGAGCGCGGCGGCCTGCCAGCAGGAAGGGTTCCGGGCCTGCAAACGATGCCGTCCGGACAGCAGCCCTGGCTCGCCCGAGTGGAATCAGCGCGCCGACCTCGTGGCCCGCGCGATGCGCCTCATCGCGGACGGCGTGGTGGACCGCGACGGAGTCCCCGGCCTCGCCACCCGCCTCGGCTACAGCACCCGCCAGGTGGAACGGCAGCTCCTCGCGGAACTCGGCGCGGGACCCCTCGCCCTGGCCAGGGCCCAGCGCGCCCAGACAGCCCGCCTGCTCATCGAGACGACCACCCTGCCCATGGCGGAGATCGCCTTCGCCGCGGGTTTCTCCTCGATCCGCACCTTCAACGACACCGTCCGCGAGGTCTTCGCCCTGGCCCCCGGCGAACTGCGGGAGCGCGCCCCGCGGAGCAGGAGGAAAGCAGCAGCTTCCGCCATGCCCGGCGTCCTCTCGCTCCGCCTCCCCTTCCGCGCCCCGCTCAACCCCGACAACCTCTTCGGCCACCTCATCGCCACCGCCGTACCGGGAGTCGAGGAGTGGCGCGACGGCGCCTACCGCCGCACGCTCCGTCTCCCGTACGGCCACGGAGTCGTCGCCCTCACTCCCACCCCGGACCACATCGCCTGCCGCCTCAGCCTCACCGACATGCGCGACCTCACGATCGCCATCAGCCGGTGCCGCAGGATGCTCGATCTGGACGCGGACCCGGTCGCGGTGGACGGCCAGCTGAGCGCCGACCCGCTGCTCGCACCCCTGGTGGCCAAGGCGCCCGGCCGCCGCGTGCCGCGCACCGTGGACGAGGCGGAGTTCGCCGTACGCGCGGTGCTCGGCCAGCAGGTCTCCACGGCTGCGGCCCGCACCCACGCCGCGCGCCTGGTCGCCGCGCACGGTGAGCCGATCGACGACCCCGGTGGCGGCCTCACCCACCTCTTCCCGGCACCGGAAGCCCTCGCCGCGCTCGACCCGGAGGCACTCGCCCTGCCGCGCAGCCGCCGCACCACCCTGACCACGCTCGTACGCCACCTCGCCGACGGATCACTCAGCCTCGGCGTGGAGAGCGGTTGGGAGGAGGCCCGCGCGCGGCTCACCGAACTGCCCGGTTTCGGCCCCTGGACGGTGGACGTCATCGCGATGCGGGCACTCGGCGACCCCGACGCCTTCCTCCCCACCGACCTCGGGATCCGCCGCGCGGCACAGGAACTCGGGCTCCCGCACACCCCGGCGGCGCTGACCGCACGGGCCGCGGCCTGGCGCCCCTGGCGGGCGTACGCGGTCCAGTACCTGTGGGCGACCGACGCCCATCCCATCAACAGCATCCCGGCATGAGAGAGCCACAGAGACAGCGGACAAGAGCCACAGAGACAGCGGACAAGAGCCGCAGAGACAGAGAACAGAGGACAGAGGACCTATGCACCGCCAACACACCCTCATCGACAGCCCCTACGGCCCCCTGACCCTCGTGGCCACCGACGGCACCCTCAGCGGCCTCTACATGACAGAGCAGCGTCACCGACCACCCGAGGAGACGTTCGGCGACCGCGACGCCGGGCCGTTCGGGGAGACGATCAGCCAGCTGGAGGCCTACTTCACGGGCGAGTTGACGGAGTTCGACCTGCCGATGCGCCTCGACGGCACACCGTTCCAGCGCACCGTCTGGCGGCAGCTCCAGCTGATCCCGTACGGCGAGACCCGTACGTACGGCGAGCTCGCGGCCGCCCTCGGCAAGCCCAACGCCTCGCGCGCCGTCGGCCTGGCCAACGGCAAGAATCCGATCGGGGTCATCGTGCCCTGCCACCGGGTGATCGGCGCGGGCGGCTCCCTGACCGGCTACGGCGGCGGACTCGACCGCAAGCAGCGGCTGCTGGCCTTCGAGGGAGCGACCGGGGGGAGCGAGGACGCCCTGTTCTGAAGCCTTCTCCTGGCGCCTTCTTCTGACGCGCTCTTGGGACGCGCTCTTCTGAAGGCTCGGCGAGGTTCAGCCGACCCGTACCCCGTTCTCCAGCTCCGCCGGCCCCGTCCCCGCGTCAAGCGCCGCGAGCCCGGCCCGTACCCGCAGCCCCAGCTCACCCGGCAGGAACTCCGCGAGGTCCTCGCGGGCCACAAGGCGCCAGGAGAGCAGTTCGTCCTCCTGGAGCCTGATCGACTTCAGCTGGTCGTCGCCGAGCACCCCGCCGTCGTACAGATAGGCGACCAGCGGAGGCCGCGCCGTACCCGGCACCCAGTCCACCGCGAGCAGGGCGCCCAGCTCGACGTCCAGGCCGATCTCCTCGGCGGTCTCGCGGCGTGCCCCCTGTCGCGGCGTCTCGCCTTCGTCGGACTCGATGGTGCCGCCGGGCAGGGCCCACCCCTCGCGGTAGTTCGGCTCGACGAGCAGCACACGCCCCTGGGAGTCCCTGAAGAGCGCGGCGGCCCCGGCGATGATGCGCGGGAGGCCCGCGATGTACGTGGCGTAATCCTGAGTGGTCACCTGGAAAGGGTAGACGCGAGGGGAGAGGGCGCGAGGGAGGCAAGAGGCGGGGGACAGGGCAGGCGCGGGGGACAGGGGAAGCCCGTGCTAGGCCTCTGCCAACTCGACTGTTCTTGCCGCGAGTTCACTGATCCTTGCGCCGTCGAAACCGAACACCGCACTGCGCACCCGGTCTTCGAGAGGATCCCGCCACTGCGCGGGGATCGCCTTGGCCCCGCAGAGGACCCCCGCGACGGACCCGGCGGTCGCGCCGTTCGAGTCGGTGTCGAGGCCGCCGCGCACCGTCAGGGTGATGGTGCGGGTGAAGTCGCCGTCACCGTAGAGGAGCCCGGCGGTCAGGACGGCCGAGTTCGGCACCGAGTGGATCCAGCCGAGCCCGGAGGTCTCCTCCTCGGTGGTGGCGAGCGTCTCCTCCCAGCTGAGCCCGGCCTCGTGCAGCGTGACGACCCGGCGCACCGTACGCGCGAGCCGACAGCTCGACGGGATCACCCCGAACGCCGCCTCGAGCGCGCCGCGCGGCGTGGCCACCGTGAACGCGGCCGCGACGAGCGCCGCCGCCCACATCGACCCGTACACGCCGTTGCCGGTGTGCGAGAGCACGGCGTCGCGGCGGGCGAGGGAGGCGGCGCGGCGCGGGGCGCCGGGGTTCGTCCAGCCGAAGATGTCGGCGCGGATGAGGGCGCCTATCCACTCCTGGCAGGAGTTCTCGTACGTTGCGGTGAGAGGCGGCTTGAGACCGTTCGCCAGATTCCGGTACGCGGCGCGCTCCGCGGTGAACGTCTGCAGATAGGGAAGGCGGAGCAGCCACAGCTCGCCGACCTGTTCGGTGCTGAACGCGAACCCGTGCGTCTCCAGGAGATGCAGTCCGAGGATCGCGTAGTCGACGTCGTCGTCACGGCAACTGCCGTGCACCCCGCCGCGCACACACTGCTTCCACTCGGGCCGCAGCTGGAACTCCTCCACCCAGGAGGGTGGTTCGGGCAGATAGTCGGTGAGCGGCAGCGCGTCGGCCTGCCGCAGATAGCGCTCGATGCGCTCACGCGTCCAGTAGTCGCCCCGCTCGATGGGTTTGCCGAGCATGTTGCCCGCGATCCGCCCGATCCAGCCGCCGAGAACGCGGTCGGCGAGTTCCATATGCACTGGGGTCATGCGTCCGGTCTACCGAATTCGGTGCGCCTTGCGCGGTCAACGCGACCGGTTCGGCGCGGATCATGAGACGTTTGTCTGGATTTCGATCGGACCATACGACTCGCGAGGGGCGGGCGACTCGAACTGAACCGACCCTTGATCGATCATTTCTGAGATCTCAGTGCACCCTTATCTATCCCTTTAGGGCGATTTAAGGGGGAGATCCGAGGCTCCGAAATGCGGGCGCCCATGGGCAGGCGCCCCTTCCTGCGGTTATGGTCGCAGCGGCGCGACTGCCTTGACGCGAGCAAGGCCCGGAAAGCAAGGGGATGCAAGGTGGCGGACGCTGCTGGGACGGCGGGGCATGTGCTCATCGCCGCGGACAAGTTCAAGGGATCGCTCACGGCCGTGCAGGTCGCGGAGCGGGTGACGGCCGGGCTCCGCCGCGTCGCCCCGCAGGTGGAGGTCGAGGCCCTGCCGGTGGCCGACGGTGGTGACGGCACGGTCGCCGCGGCGGTCGCGGCCGGGTTCGAACGCCGTGAGGTGCGGGTCACGGGACCGCTCGGTGACGAGGTCACCGCCGCGTACGCGCTGCGGGACGGAACCGCCGTGGTGGAGATGGCGGAGGCGTCGGGCCTCCAGCTGCTGCCCGAGGGCGTCTTCGCCCCGCTCACGTCCACGACGTACGGCTCCGGGGAACTGCTGCGCGCCGCGCTCGACGCGGGCGCGCGCACGATCGTCTTCGGCGTCGGGGGCAGTGCGACGACGGACGGCGGGGCCGGGATGCTGGCCGCGCTCGGTGCGGTGTTCCTGGACGCGGAAGGGGCGCCGGTGGCGCCGGGAGGCGGCCCGCTCGCCTCGCTGGCCACGGCGGACCTGTCCGGGCTCGACGAGCGGTTCGCCTCGGTCGACCTGGTCCTGGCCAGCGACGTGGACAATCCGCTGACAGGGCCGAAGGGCGCCCCGGCGGTGTACGGGCCGCAGAAGGGGGCGACCCCGCAGGACGTCGCCGAGCTCGACGCGGCCCTCGCCCACTTCGCGCAGGTGCTCTCCGAGTCGGTGGGCTCCTCCGCCCTGGAGTACGCCGAGTCCCCGGGAGCCGGAGCGGCAGGTGGCATCGGCTACGGCGCTCTCGTAGGCCTCGGCGCGAGTTTCCGCCCCGGGATCGAGGTCATGCTGGACGTCCTCGGCTTCGCACCGGCGCTCGCGCGGGCGTCCCTCGTGATCACGGGGGAGGGCTCGCTCGACGAGCAGACTCTCCACGGCAAGGCTCCCGCGGGGGTTGCGGCGGCGGCGCGTGAGGCGGGCGTCGAGGTCGTCGCGGTCTGCGGACGCCTGGCGCTTCCGGCGGAGGCCCTGGGCAAGGCGGGCATCCGGCGCGCGTACGCACTCACTGACGTGGAGCCGGATGTCGCCCGGTGCATTGCTGAGGCGGGGCCCATCCTGGAGACGGTGGCGGAGGGCATCGCCCGGGATTTCCTGGGCTGATCCCGGGGAGGGCGGTGGGAGGGCGGTCCGTGCGGGGCTTGCCCCCATCCCGCCCTTTCCCGCCCCTTCCCGAGACTGGGGCTCCGCCCCAGACCCCGCTCCTCACACGCCGGAGGGGCTGAAAGTTCAGTCCCTCCGGCGTGTGTTTGCGGACGAACCAGGCGAAGCCGGTGCTGAACGCTCTAGCCCGGCGCCAGCCGATACGCATCGAGGGCCAACGTCATCTCCATCAGGTCCCGGGGCCGAGCAAGGGACCGTGAGGTCAGCTGTTCCAACCGCCGCAGGAGGTTGAACACCGTGTTGCGGTGGCAGTAGAGCCGCCCCGCGGCCCGCCCCGCGGACCCCTCGCACAGCAGCCACGCGTCCAGCGTCTCAAGCAGCACCGCCCGATCCCCCGGCTCAAGGGCAAGGACCTCACCGAAGACGTCCGACACAAGGCGCCCCGCCAGCTCCGGCTGGCTCACCACCAGGGCTGTCGGCATCCGCTGGTCGAGCCGTACGATCCCGGTCGCGTCCGGGGGACACGTACGCAGGGCCAGTTCGGCCAGACGCCGCGCGTGGCCCAGTTCGGAGAGTCCCGCCACCACAGGGCTGATGCCGCCGGGGCCGGGGCACCGCCCGTCAAGCGCGGCGGCCAGCTCGGCCAGGCCCTCCTCCGCCCCGAGCGCCACCACCCCCACCTCCCGGTCCGTCCGCATCCGCCAGACGAAGCGGAACCCGGCCCGCTGGATCTGCCGGTGGAACGCGGCTCGTCCGTCCCGCCGCTCGGCGCGCAGCACCACCACCGCGTACGGGCCGCGCTCCGGAAGATCGAGCCCCGCGGCCACCTGCGCGGCGAGCCCGGGTCCTGACTGGCCCTCGAGGAGCGCGTCGAGCAGCGCCTGCAGCTGCTCGTCGGTGCGCCGCCGCAGCTCCATCTCCGTCGCCCGGTACGCGTCGGACGCGGACTGGGCCTGCGCGTCGACCGCCGACCACACCATCGTCGCCGACCGCATCAGGACCGCCAGCTTCTCCGGCGCCTGCCCCTCGGTGCCTTCGAGCAGCGAGTCCCAGACCAGATAGCCCGCGTTGCGGTACGAGTGCACCACCAGGTCGAGCGGCAGGCCCTGCTGCGCCCGGCGCCGACCGGCCTCCTCCGCGTACTCCAGATCGCGACGCGGTGACGCGCGCGGCGCCGAGATGGTCTCGATGCCGATCCGCATCGCTTCTTCCGCCTCCCGCCACTGCTGGTCGTGCGGGAGGACTCGCGCGTACACCGGCGAGTGCTCGAAGAGCTGCCGCAGATGTTCGTCCACCAGCTCGGGGACGCGGGGGAGCAGTGCCACGCACGCCTCCTCGAGCACCTTCCAGTCCTGGCCCGTCCGAGGTCTGCGTCCGCTCATGGAACCCCCATCGCCGCCGTCCGCCGTGACTCCGTGCTGCGGAGGATGCCATCGCTCGACCGCCCTGGCAGGCCCCTGACACGCGGTGTTGTGCCCGTGCACAACAGGCGGCCGGTCCCGCTGGTCACCCGCAGCGATTCGGACACAGGCCGTGGACGGGGCGGGCGCGGCGGTGTTGGGGTGAGCGCCACGTGCAGGGCCGTGGGGCACGAGCGGCCGAGCGTCATGAGCAGGGCAAGCGGAGGACGAGGGGGGTCCAGGTGGGTGGTTCCGGACTGGTCGTACAGGACGCGTCGGTCGGATACGGGCCGGTTCGCGCACTGCGCCAGGTGTCGCTCGAAGTGCCGGACGGCGCCGTCGTCGCCGTGCTCGGCGGCAACGGCGCGGGCAAGTCGACGCTCCTGCGCGCCATTTCACGCACCCTCGGCTTTCACCGGGGGGCGCTCACCACCGGCTCCATCCACTTCGGCGGGCGGCGCATCGACGGACTGCACGCGGACCGCGTGGTCGCCGCCGGGGTCTCCCAAGTACCGGAAGGCAGAAGGGTGTTCGCACGGATGAGTGTCGCCGACAACCTGCGGGCGGGCGCGCTCGGCTCCGCGGGAAGCCGGGGCGCGAAGGCCCGGGCCCTGGACCGCGTCCATGAACTGTTCCCCGTGCTCGCCGAGCGCGCGGGCCAGCGGGCCGGGCTCCTCTCGGGCGGCGAGCAGCAGATGCTCGCGGTGGCCAGGGCGTTGATGGCCTCGCCGAAGCTGCTGCTCCTCGACGAACCCTCGCTGGGGCTCGCCCCGTTGATGGCGGCACGCATCGCCGACACCATCCAGGAGATCAACACCCAGGGCACCGCGGTCCTCCTCGTCGAACAGAACGCCGCACTCGCGCTGCGCCTCGCCTCACGGGCGTACGTCCTCGACGTGGGCGAAGTGGCTCTCGCCGGAGCGGCGGACGAGCTGTCCGCCTCCGACGAGGTGCGCCGCCGCTACCTCGGCGTGGTCGACGAGACCGCCGCCGCCGATGCCTCGCGCGGCGTCGACGCGCTGCCGGTGCTGCGGCGCTGGGCGGGCCGACGATGACGATGAGCGAGGACCAAGGAGCGCAGGACGCGGCCGTACCCGCTCCGGAAGCAACGGCCGTACCCGCCCTGGAAGTACGGGACTTGACCGTCCGTTTCGCGGGCCTCACCGCGCTCGACGCCGTCAGCTTCACCGTCAGGCCCGGCACCGTGCATGCCGTCATCGGACCCAACGGCGCGGGCAAGTCCACCTGCTTCAACGTCCTGTCCGGCGTGTACCGCGCCACCGGCGGCAGCGTCCGCCTCGGCGAGCACGAGCTGACGACGATGCCTCCGCACCGCATCGCCGACCTCGGCGTCGCGCGCATCTTCCAGAACCTCGCCCTGCCGCCGCGCGCGACGGTCGCCGACAGCCTGATGCTCGGACGCCACCGGCTGACCCGCACGGGATTCGTCGCCGCGGGGCTCCGCCTCCCGTCGGCCGCGCGCGAGGAGCGCCTGCACCGCGAACGGGTGCGTGAGATAGCGGAGTTCGTCGGCATCGAGCATCAACTCAACACCCCGGCGGGCTCCTTGCCGTACGGGCAGCAGAAGCTCGCCGAGCTGGCCCGTGCCCTGTGCATGGAGCCCCGGCTGCTCCTGCTCGACGAACCCGTCGCGGGCATGACCGCGGACGAGCGTCGACGCACGGCGGCCGTCATCGCGGGTGTGCGCGACAGCCTCGGAATCTCGATCGTCCTGGTGGAACACGACATGGGGGTGGTGATGCGGCTCGCGGACGCGGTGACCGTACTGGACTTCGGCCGGCGCATAGCGGACGGCGCACCGGCGGCCGTACAGAACGACCCGGCGGTCGTGCGGGCCTACCTGGGAGAGGAGGCCACCTCATGAACACCTTCGTCGAGCTGCTGCTCAACGGTCTCTCGATGGGCTCCGTCTACGCCCTCATCGCCCTCGGTTTCGTCGTCATCTTCCGGGCCACCGAAGTCGTGAACTTCGCGCACGCCTCGCTGCTCCTGGCGGGCGGCTACATGACCGCGTCCCTGCACGACGACATCGGCTTCTGGGCGGCGCTGCTCGTCGGCATCGCGGGAGCCGCGGTCGTCGGTGCCGCCATCGAGTTCCTTGTCATGCGGCGCTACCGGGGCTCCGACCACAGCGTCCTGGCCATCGTCACCATCGGCGTCGACATCCTGCTCACCACCGAACTTACCCGCCGCCTCGGCACCGATGTGCTCGCCCTGGGCGACCCGTGGGGCGACTCGGTACTCACCGTCGGCTCTGTCTCCATCGCGCACACGCGGATCGCCGCGTTCGTCGCCGCCGCGCTCCTCATCTCCGTCTTCCTGCTCGCCTTCCGCTACACCTCCTGGGGCGTGGCGATGCGGGCCGCCGCGGAGAGCCCGGAGACCGCGGCCCTGATGGGTGTGCGCCTGGGCCGGGTCTCCCTCGGCGCCTGGGCGGTCGCGGGGGGACTCGCCGCCGTGGCCGCCCTCTTCCTCACGGTCTTCCCGACCCCGGGGCTCGAACGGGCCACCTCCCTGGCCGCACTGAAGGCGTTCCCCGCAGCCATCCTCGGCGGCCTCGACTCCACCACGGGCGCGCTCGTCGGGGGACTCGTGGTCGGGGTCACCGAGTCCCTCGCCACCGGCTATCAGAGTGAACTCACGTTCCTGGGACGCGGGTTGGGTGACCTCGCGCCCTACCTCGTGATGACCGTCATCCTCCTCGTCCGGCCCGCCGGACTCTTCGGCACGAAGGAGCTCACCCGTGTCTGAAGTCCTGGCCCGTGGACGGGAGTTGCGTTCCCGAAACCGTACGATGCTGACGCGCCCGCGGATGTACGTATGGATCGCGGGCGCCGTGCTCCTGCTCGCCCTGCCCTTCTACCTCGACCGGTTCTGGCTCCAGGCGGGCCTGTTCGCCATGGCGGCCGCGATCGGCGCGATCGGCCTCAACCTCCTCACCGGCGCGACGGGGCAGCTCTCCATGGGGCACGCCTTCTTCCTCGCGATCGGCGCGTACGGATACTGCGTCTTCGCAGGGGAGGGTGAGGGAGGCCTGACCGGGCTCGGGCTTCCCACCTGGATCGCCGCCGCCCTGGCCGTCGGCGTCGCGGGGATCGCGGGCGGGCTCTTCAGCCCCATCGCGGGACGCCTGCAGGGCGCGTATCTCGGCATCGCGACGCTCGCCCTCATCTTCATCGGGCAGCACGTGCTCTTCAACGCCCATGACCTGACCGGCGGCTCCAACGGACGCGACGTACCGCCCCTGAGCGTCTTCGGTATCACCTTCGACGACAGTGAACTCCTCGTCGCAGCCGTGCCGTTCGGGGCGTCGGAGAAGCTCTGGTACGCGGGGCTCGTCCTGCTCGTCGGCTGCGGGCTCTTCGCCCGTGGCGTGCTGCGCGGGCGGCCGGGGCGTGCGATGAACGCCATCCGCGACCACCGCGTCGCCGCAGGCGTCATCGGGGTGCCCGTGGCCCGCTACCGTGCGGGCGTCTTCGTCCTGTCGTCGATGTACGCGGGCCTGGCCGGGGTCCTCCTTGCCCTCGTCTTCCAACGCACCGTGCCGGACTACTTCGGCATCACACTGTCCCTCGAATACCTCGCCATGATCGTCATCGGCGGCCTCGGCTCGGTGGCGGGTGCGGTGGCCGGTGCGGCCGTCGTCTCCCTGCTGCCGCAGCTCCTGACCCGGTACAGCGACGCGCTGCCCCTGGTCTCGGCCCCCGGGACCGGCGGGATCACACCGGGTGAGGCATCCCGGTATCTGTACGGCGCCGCCGTCGTGGCGGTGGTGCTGTTCCTGCCCGGCGGCCTGGCCAGCATCGCCGCCCGGCGCTCCAGGCCGGCGTCCGGCCCAACTCCAGGGGAGGAACAATGAGTTCACGCACATTGAGAAGGACCACGAGAAGGACCACCGCGACGGCTACGGCGCTCGCGGCACTGCTCGCGGTGGCGGGCTGCAGCTCCAAGGCGAACGACGACAAGGGCGACAAGGAGGGCGCGGGCGGGGTCAAGACCGGCGTCGGCGTCTCCGCCGACACGATCACACTCGGCGTGCTCACCGACATGACCGGTGTCTACGCGACCCTCGGCAAGAGCGTCACCCAGGCACAGCAGCTGTACGTCAAGCAGACCAACGCCGACGGCGGCATCTGCGGCCGAAAGCTGAAGCTGACCGTCCGCGACCACGGCTACGACCCCCAGAAGGCGATCGCCGCGTACACGGAGCTGGAGCCCGAGGTCCTTGGCTTCGCCCAGTTCATCGGCTCCCCGTTCGTCGCCGCGGTCGAGCAGCGGGTCGAGTCCAACAAGGGGCTCGTACTGCCGCAGGCCTGGTCGGCGAACCTGCTCGGCAGCTCGTACGTCCGGGTCGTCGGCTCGACGTACGACCTGGAGACGATCAACGCGATCGACTTCCTGATGAAGGAGAAGGGCCTCAAGAAGGGCGACAAGCTCGGCCATGTCTACTTCGAGGGCGACTACGGCGAGAACGCGCTGAAGGGCTCGCAGTACATGGCGAAGAAGTCGGGCCTCACCGTCGTGGAACAGAAGATCAAGGCGACCGACAACGACATGACGGCGCAGGTCGCGGCCCTCAAGAAGGCCGGGGTGAAGGCCGTGGTGATCAGTGCGGGCCCGCGGCAGGCGGCCTCGCTCGTGGGTGTCGCGGCGGCGGGCAAGTTCGACGTCCCGGTCATCGGCAACAACTCGGCGTTCGCGCCCCAGCTCCTGGGCACGCAGGCGGGACCCGCCCTCGCGAAGAACTACTACGTGGCCTCGCCGACCCTCCCGATCGGCGCGGACACCCCCGCCGCGAAGAAGCTGGTCGCCGACTACAAGAAGGCGTATCCCAAGGACTCCCTGGACAACGGCGTGACGGCAGGATGGACTGCGGCGTCCGTCTTCGGCGAGGCCCTGAAGAAGGCGTGCGAGAACAAGGACCTCACCCGTCAGGGCGTCGACAAGGCGCTCCTGACCATCGACTCCTACGACACGGGCTTCGGCGTCTCCCAGGACTTCACCGACCCCAAGGCGCCCTCGTCGAAGGAGAGCGTGATCCTGCGCCCCGACAAGGGCGTGACGGGCGGCATGAAGGTGGTCAGGGAGCCGGGCGCGGCCGAGGCGGCTGAGGGGTACACGGCGGGGGGCTGATATTTCAGCCCGTGGGGGGTCCCCCTGCTCCTTCAGAGCTTGGGGAGATTGAGGACGAGCCCGAAGGGCGATAAACGGCACGCAAAGGGGGCCTGAACCATTCGGTTCAGGCCCCCTTTGGACCGTTCAAGCGCCGCTACGGCAGCTGTGCCGCCCGCGCCTCGCGTCGGTTGCCCCGGAAGTTGTTCACCCGTCGGGCCGTGGCGAACAGCGGGATCACCGCGCCGAGCACCAGCTGCAGCGCGCAGCCCGTCTGCAGCAGCAGCTGCCCGCCCGGAGCCTCGAAGGCCCAGGCCGCGAGCAGACCCATCGCCGCGACGATCCACGCGAGCATCGCCACCGCGAGCGGACCCCTCGGCTTGGGGTACTCGACCCGGCTCACCATGAGCCACGCCGTACCGATGATCGCGAGGAGCGTCGCCACGAAGGGCAGCTCAAGGAGAACGATCGAGACGACCGTGAGCGCACCGAAGGGCGAGGGCATGCCCTGGAAGGTGCCGTCCTTCACGGTCACGCAACTGAACCGCGCAAGCCTCAGCACCACCGCCAGAAGCACCACGATCGCCCCCACCGCGGCGACTCTCTGGTGTGCGTCGTCGGCGACCATGCCGTACACGAGCACGAAGTACGCGGGCGCCAGACCGAAGCTGATCAGGTCCGACAGGTTGTCGAGCTCCGCGCCCATCGGCGAGGACCGCAGCTTGCGCGCCACGAGTCCGTCGAAGAGGTCGAAGACGGCCGCGCAGAGCATCAGGATCACGGCGGTCGCGGCGGAGTGCCGCGCCATGCCGCTTTCGTTGCTGCCTTGCAGGTGCGGGATGAGGATGCCGGTGGTGGTGAAGTACACCGCCATGAACCCGCACGTGGCGTTACCGAGCGTGAGGGTGTCCGCTATCGAGAGGCGGAGTGAGAGAGGCATCTCCTCATCGGCCTCGTCCTCGGCCGCCTCGGGCACCCAGCCCGCTTGTGTCTCAGGATCAACCACGGTCAATGCGAGTCACCCCAGCCACGGTCTTCTGACCGACCTCGACATCCACGTCGACACCCTCGGGGAGGTAGATGTCCACACGAGAGCCGAAGCGGATCAGGCCGATCCGTTCGCCTTGCTCCACCTTCGTGCCCTGCGGCACGTAAGGAACGATGCGTCGCGCCACCGCGCCCGCGATCTGGATCATCTCGATGTCACCGAGCTCGGTGTCGAAGTGCCAGACAACGCGCTCGTTGTTCTCGCTCTCCTTGTTGAACGCCGGGACGAACCCGCCGGGGATGTGCTCCACGGACGTCACCGTGCCCGCCAGGGGCGCGCGGTTGACGTGGACGTTCAGCGGGCTCATGAAGATCGCGACGCGCGTGCGCCCGTCCTTCCACGGCATGATGCTCTGCACCACACCGTCGGCCGGCGAGATGACCCGGCCCTGGGCGATGTCGCGCTCGGGGTCGCGGAAGAACCACAGCATGCCTGCCGCCAGAGCGGTGGCAGGCACGGCCACGGCCGCGGCGCCCTTGGAACGGCGCGCACGGACGAGGCTGAGTGCCGCGGTGGCGACAGTCGGCAGGAGCCACGGCGATGCTCCGCGCGCAAGGCGTACGCCAGCGAGGCTGTCGCGTGGTGCAGAGGTTTGGCTGTGGGGCATGGATGACCTTCGTAGCGGATGATGCCGCGCACTAACGGGGGACGGCGGCTTTTTCCGGATGGTATCGGTTGCGAGCCACAACTGGGCAAGCCAGGAAGCGGAGTCGACGGCCGAAGAGTGTTGACAGGGTGTGACCTTCTTCTCGGTTAAATCACCCCAAATCGGGCATTTAGCCCTGGAGTCGATACTCTTCGAGCAGTCGGCGCCCAATGATCATCTTCTGGATCTCGGCGGTACCTTCACCGATCAACAACATCGGAGCTTCACGGTACAGGCGCTCGATCTCGTACTCCTTCGAGAAGCCGTAACCGCCATGAATTCGGAACGCGTCCTCTACGACTTCTTTGCAGTATTCGGACGCCAGGTACTTCGCCATCCCCGCTTCCAGGTCGTTTCGTTCCCCGGAGTCCTTTTTGCGTGCGGCATTCACCATCATCGCATGGGCCGCCTCGACCTTGGTAGCCATCTCGGCGAGCTTGAACTGGATCGCCTGATGCTGGGCGATGGCCTTGCCGAAAGTGTGACGTTGCTGGGCATATGAGACACCGAGCTCAAATGCACGCTGAGCGACTCCGCAGCCACGCGCCGCGACATTTACACGACCGACCTCGACGCCGTCCATCATTTGGTAAAAACCGCGTCCGGTTTCCCCGCCGAGCACGCGATTGGCCGGAATTCGTAGCCCGTCCATGATGAGTTCGGTCGTGTCGACGCCCTTGTAACCCATCTTGTCGATCTTGCCGGGGATGGTGAGGCCGGGGCGGACCTCTCCGAAACCGGGCTCCTTCTCCACGAGGAAGGTCGTCATCGACTTGTGGCGCGCCGTGCCCTCGGGGTGTCCTTCGTCACTCCGGCAGAGAACGGCCACCAGCGTGGACGTGCCGCCGTTGGTGAGCCACATCTTCTGACCGTTGAGGACGTACTCGTCGCCGTCCTTGACGCCCTTGGACGTGATCGCCGACACGTCGGAGCCGAGCGCGGGCTCCGACATGGAGAACGCGCCGCGCACCTCGCCGGCCGCCATGCGCGGCAGGAAGGTGTCCTTCTGCTCCTGCGTCCCGTGCTGCTTGAGCATGTAGGCGACGATGAAGTGGGTGTTGATGATGCCGGAGACCGACATCCAGCCACGCGCTATCTCCTCGACGCACAGCGCGTACGTGAGCAGCGACTCGCCCAGACCGCCGTACTCCTCCGGGATCATGAGCCCGAAGAGGCCCAACTCCTTGAGTCCGTCGACGATCTGCTGGGGGTACTCGTCACGGTGTTCGAGCTCCGTCGCGACCGGAATGATCTCCTTGTCGACGAACTCCCGGACGGTGGACAGGATCTCTCGCTGGACGTCCGTCAGTCCCGCGGTCTGGGCGAGTCGGCTCATGGCTACTTCTCCTGCGTCTTCTTGGGAGTGTCCAGGAGCTCCGGGCGGCCGGGCTGCTCGCCGCCGCGCTCCTTGATGTACGTCTCGGTGGGGACCATCACCTTGCGGCGGAACACGCAGACCAGCGTGGAGTCCTGCTTGTAGCCCTTGGTCTCCACGTAGACGATCCCGCGGTCCGACTTGGACTTCGACGGAGTCTTGTCCAGGACCGTGGTCTCGCCGTAGATCGTGTCGCCGTGGAAGGTCGGCGCCACGTGCTTGAGCGACTCCACCTCCAGGTTGGCGATCGCCTTGCCCGAGACATCCGGCACGGACATGCCCAGGAGCAGCGAGTAGATGTAGTTGCCCACGACGACGTTCTTCCCGAAGTCCGTCGTCTTCTCCGCATAGTTGCTGTCCATGTGGAGGGGATGGTGGTTCATCGTCAGGAGGCAGAAGAGGTGGTCGTCGTACTCGGTGACCGTCTTTCCGGGCCAGTGCTTGTAGACGTCCCCGACGGTGAACTCTTCGTAGGTGCGGCCGAACTGCATGTCAGGCCTCCGGGATCTCGAACTTGGAGGTGCGGGTCATGCCCGCGGCGCGCCCCTTGCCCGAGATGACGAGGGCCATCTTGCGGCTCGCCTCGTCGATCATCTCGTCGCCGAGCATCGCGGAGCCCTTCTTGCCGCCCGCCTCGGAGGTGCAGTAGTCGTACGCGTCCAGGATCAGCTCGGCGTGGTCGTAGTCCTCCTGGGAGGGCGAGAAGACCTCGTTGGCGGCCTCGACCTGGCCGGGGTGCAGGACCCACTTGCCGTCGAAGCCGAGCGCGGCGGCGCGGTTCGCGACCTCGCGGTAGCCGTCGACGTTCTTGATCTGGAGGTAGGGACCGTCGATCGCCTGGAGGTTGTTGGCGCGCGCCGCCATCAGGATCTTCATCAGGATGAAGTGGTAGGCGTCCGCCGGGTAGCCGGGCGGCTGCTCGCCGACGACCAGGGACTTCATGTTGATGGACGCCATGAAGTCGGCCGGGCCGAAGATGATCGTCTCGACGCGCGGGGAAGCCTGCGCGATCGCGTTGACGTTGTTCAGGCCCTGCGCGTTCTCGATCTGCGCCTCGATGCCGATCTTGCCGACCTCGAAGCCCATCGTCTTCTCGATCTGGGTGAGCAGGAAGTCGAGCGCGACGACCTGGTCCGCGCTCTGCACCTTCGGCAGCATGATGCAGTCGAGGTTCTGGCCCGCGCCCTCGACGACCGTGACGACGTCGCGGTACGTCCACTCGGTCGTCCAGTCGTTGACACGCACCACCCGCGTCTTGCCCGTCCAGTCGCCCTCGTTGAGGAACTTGACGATGGTGTGCCGTGCCTCCGGCTTGGCGAGCGGCGCGCAGGCGTCCTCCAGGTCGAGGAAGACCTGGTCGGCGGGGAGGCCCTGGGCCTTCTCCAGGAAGCGCGGGTTCGAACCCGGTACCGCGAGACAGGAGCGACGGGGTCGCAGGCGGTTGATGGGCGCGGTCATGCGGGGACCTCCAGAGGGTCGAGCTTGTTCGCTTTCCGGATCTCGTCGACGATACGGCCGATGATCTCGGTGATGCCGAAGTCCTTGGGCGTGAAAACGGCGGCCACGCCGGCCGCCTTCAGGTCCTCGGCGTCGCTGTTGGGGATGATGCCGCCCGCGATGACGGGGATGTCGGGCGCACCCGCCTCGCGCAGGCGCACGAGCACGTCCGGCACGAGCTGCGCGTGCGAGCCGGAGAGGATCGACAGGCCCACCGCGTGCACGTCCTCGGCGAGCGCGGCGGCGACGATCTCCTCGGGCGTGAGCCTGATGCCCTGGTAGACCACCTCGAAACCGGCGTCACGGGCGCGCACCGCGATCTGCTCGGCCCCGTTGGAGTGCCCGTCCAGGCCCGGCTTGCCGACCAGGAAGCGGAGCTTGCCGGTGCCGAGGTCGGCGGCGGTCTTGGCGACCTTGTCGCGGACGAGGGCGAGTGGGGTGCCCGCCTCCGCGGTGACGGCCACCGGGGCGCTGGAGACGCCCGTGGGCGCCCGGAACTCCCCGAAGACCTCCCGCAGGGCCCCGGACCACTCTCCGGTCGTCACACCGGCGCGTGCGCACTCCAGAGTGGCTTCCATGAGGTTGCCCGTGCCCGCGGCGACCTCCTTCAGCTTCTCCAGGGCCTTGCAGGGGCGCGGGTGGTTGAACGGCGGCTGGTAGCGGGTGTCGCGCCAGCGCCCCAGGGCGGTCACGACGCGGTTCTCGACCGCCGGGTCGACCGTCATGATCGCGGTGTCCAGGTCGGCGGTGAGCGGGTTCGGCTCGGTCGACTCGTAGGCGTTGACGCCGACGATCTTCTCCTCGCCCGACTCGATGCGCGCCCTGCGCTCGGCGTGCGAGGAGACCAGCTGCGACTTCAGGTAGCCGGACTCGACGGCGGCCATCGCGCCGCCCATCTGCTCGATGCGGTCGATCTCCGCGAGCGACTCCTCGACGAGGGAGTCCACCTTGGCCTCGATGACGTGCGAGCCCTCGAAGATGTCCTCGTACTCCAGGAGATCGCTCTCCAGGGCGAGCACCTGCTGGATGCGCAGCGACCACTGCTGGTCCCACGGCCTGGGCAGGCCGAGCGCCTCGTTCCAGGCGGGAAGCTGCACGGCACGCGCGCGTGCGTCCTTGGAGAGCGTGACGGCCAGCATCTCAAGGACGATGCGCTGGACGTTGTTCTCGGGCTGCGCCTCCGTCAGACCGAGGGAGTTGACCTGCACGCCGTAGCGGAACCGGCGCTGCTTCGGGTCGGTGATGCCGTACCGCTCGCGCGTGATCCGGTCCCAGATGCGGCCGAACGCCCGCATCTTGCACATCTCCTCGACGAAGCGGACACCCGCGTTCACGAAGAAGGAGATACGGGCGACGACGTCACCGAACTTCTCCTGGGGCACCTGCCCGGAGTCGCGCACGGCGTCGAGGACGGCGACGGCGGTGGACATCGCGTACGCGATCTCCTGCACCGGAGTGGCCCCGGCCTCCTGCAGGTGATAGCTGCAGATGTTGATCGGGTTCCACTTGGGGATGTTCGCCACCGTGTACGTGATCATGTCGGTGGTGAGGCGGAGGGAGGGCACCGGCGGGAAGACGTGCGTCCCGCGCGAGAGGTACTCCTTGACGATGTCGTTCTGCGTCGTCCCCTGGAGCTGCGTGATGTCCACGCCCTGCTCCTCCGCGACCACCTGATAGAGCGCCAGGAGCCACATGGCCGTGGCGTTGATCGTCATCGAGGTGTTCATCTGCTCCAGGGGGATGTCCTGGAACAGGCGCCGCATGTCGCCGACGTGCGAGACGGGGACGCCGACCCGGCCGACCTCGCCGCGGGCGAGGATGTGGTCCGGGTCGTAGCCGGTCTGCGTGGGCAGGTCGAACGCGACCGAGAGGCCCGTCTGACCCTTGGCGAGGTTGCGCCGGTACAGCTCGTTGGACGCCTCGGCCGTGGAGTGACCGGCGTACGTCCGCATGAGCCACGGCCGGTCCTTCTGACGCTCTGTCATGTGCGAACCCCTCGACCCTCAGACGTTACGGAAGCGGTTGATCGCGTCGACGTGCTTGGCCCGCGTCTCCGGGTCGCGCACGCCGAGACCTTCGCGCGGCGCGAGCGCGAGGACGCCGACCTTGCCCTGGTGGAGGTTGCGGTGCACGTCGTAGGCGGCCTGGCCGGTGTCTTCGAGGGAGTAGACGCGGGACAGGGTGGGGTGGATCTTGCCCTTGGCGATGAGCCGGTTGGCCTCCCACGCCTCGCGGTAGTTGGCGAAGTGCGAGCCCACGATCTTCTTCAGGGACATCCACAGGTAGCGGTTGTCGTACTCGTGGGTGTAGCCCGATGTCGACGCGCAGGTGACGATCGTGCCGCCCTTGCGCGTGACGTACACCGAGGCGCCGAAGGTCTCGCGGCCCGGGTGCTCGAAGACGATGTCCACGTCCTCGCCGCCGGTCAGCTCGCGGATGCGCTTGCCGAAGCGCTTCCACTCCTTGGGGTCCTGGGTGTGCTCGTCCTTCCAGAACTTGTAGCCCTCGGCGTTGCGGTCGATGATCGCGTCGGCGCCCATCGCGCGGCAGATGTCCGCCTTCTGCTCGTTGGAGACGACACAGATGGGGTTGGCTCCGCCGGCCAGGGCGAACTGGGTGGCGTACGAGCCGAGGCCGCCGCTGGCGCCCCAGATCAGGACGTTGTCGCCCTGCTTCATCCCGGCGCCGTTGCGCGACACCAGCTGGCGGTACGCGGTGGAGTTCACCAGGCCGGGCGATGCGGCCTCCTCCCAGCTCAGGTGGTCCGGCTTGGGCATGAGCTGGTTGGACTTGACCAGGGCGATCTCGGCGAGGCCGCCGAAGTTCGTCTCGAAGCCCCAGATGCGCTGCTCCGGGTCGAGCATCGTGTCGTTGTGGCCGTCCGAGGACTCCAGCTCGACGCTCAGACAGTGCGCGACGACTTCGTCGCCCGGGTGCCAGGCGTTCACGCCGGGTCCCGTGCGCAGCACGACGCCCGCGAGGTCGGAGCCGATGACGTGGTACGGCAGGTCGTGGCGCTTGGTGAGCTCGCTCAGGCGGCCGTAGCGCTCCAGGAAGCTGAAGGTGGAGACCGGCTCGAAGATCGAGGTCCACACGGAGTTGTAGTTCACCGAGGAGGCCATGACGGCCACCAGGGCTTCGCCAGGACCGAGTTCGGGGACCGGCACGTCGTCCAGGTGCAGCGACTTGCGGGGGTCCTTGTCGCGGGTCTCGAGCCCGGCGAACATCTCCGCCTCGTCCTTGTGCACGGTGATCGCGCGGTACGAGTCGGGGAGGGGAAGAGCGGCGAAGTCGGCGGGTGTGGATTCCGGCGACTGGATCGCGTCCAGGATTTCCTTCACGGTGATGCCTCCGGCGAAGTTCGTGCCCCCTTTGAGGGGAGCACGCTCTTGAGGGTTACGTCGGGTGCTGCTGGTGCAGGTGGTGGAGGGTGTGCCGTCGGTTCGGCGAAGGGTGTGGCTCGGCAGCGCTTGGTGTGGCGCGGGAGGTTGCCTGTGACGCAGGCGTCCGGGCACACGAGCCGTGGCTTGCGGGGACAGCCGGCGTACGGAAGTTCTCTGCACGCCGGCCGCCCGGACAACATCAACGTATGACACCGCGTGCCAGTGAGCAAGACACTGAGTGCCATCAATTTTTGACCGATGATCGATCAGCGCAGGTCAGAGGGTGTGACGGCATGACAGAGGGGGCGCTACCGGTTGGTAGCGCCCCCTCTGATGTCAAGGATGAAAGGGCCGAAAACGGGACCTTTCGAAGGTTTGGATCTATGAATCCCGCTCCCGCAGCGCCTTCTCGATCATCCGCATGATCTCGTCGAGCGGTGCGTCCGTCCGTGCCACGGTGACCAGCACATCGCCCCCGGTGCTCACCGACGCCGCCGGAGCGGTGGTGGTGTCACGCCCCGCCCCGATGCCCGAACCGAACGTCCTGCGGACGATGGCGAAGGCATGGTCCAGTTGGGTCTCCACGTCGCCCTGGCCGCCCGCACGCAGCCACCGCCGAAGGACGTGGTTGTGCGCCGTCACCACCGCCGACGCCGCCACCTCCGCGAGGAGCGGGTCGTCGTTGCCGTCGTGGTGGGCCTGCTCGTCGAAGTGGCCGAGGAGATAGCGCGTGAAGAGCCGCTCATAACGGGCCACCGAGGCGATCTCGCGCTCGCGCAGTGTCGGCACCTCGCGCGTCAGGCGGTAGCGCTCCACGGACACCGCGGGCGACGCCGCGTACATCTTCATGACTTCCTTGATGCCCCGGCACACCGTGTCGAGCGGGTGCTCGTGCGGCGGTGCCGCGTTGAGCACCGACTCGGCCCGGGTCAAGGTGTCGTCGTGGTCCGGGAAGATCGCCTCTTCCTTGGAGCGGAAGTGCCGGAAGAAGGTCCGGCGGGCGACCCCGGCCTGCGCGGCGATCTCGTCGACCGTCGTCGCCTCGTACCCCTTGGACGCGAAGAGCTCCATCGCCGCCGCCGCGAGCTCCCGGCGCATCTTGAGCCGTTGGGCGGCGGCGCGGCTGCCGGCCGCGCTCTCGGGAGCGTCGGGCGTAGCGGGCGTACGTGAGGACTTGGCGGCCTTGGGCATGACCCGAACGTACTGCATGTGCGCAGCCGATTGCTCCTGCGGGACGGGGCCGCCCGACGGCCCGAGCAGCCCGCCCCAGTCCGTGCGCGGCCCTGCCCCAGGCGCGCCCCCGTCCGATTCCGGCCTAGCGCCGGGCATATTCGCGGAAGCCGCGGCCGGTCTTGCGGCCGAGGCAGCCCGCGGCCACCAGGTGTTCGAGCAGGGGAGCGGGGGCCAGGCCCGGGTCGCGGAACTCGCGGTGCAGGACCTTCTCGATGGCGAGCGAGACA
Source organism: Streptomyces sp. NPDC031274 (assembly GCF_055570235.1). NCBI lineage: Bacteria > Bacillati > Actinomycetota > Actinomycetes > Kitasatosporales > Streptomycetaceae > Streptomyces > Streptomyces sp. NPDC031274. Next base: position 56,949 of record NZ_JBVIHP010000009.1, read on the forward strand.
TCAAGGCCGACGACGTCCAGGAGCTCGAAGGGGCCCATGGGGTAGCCGCCGCCGAGCTTCATCGCGGCGTCGATGTCGTCGAGCGTCGCGTAGTGCTCCTGGACCATCTTGATCGCGTTGTTGAGGTAGGGGAACAGGAGCGCGTTCACGATGAAGCCCGCGCGGTCGCCGCAGTCCACCGGGTGCTTCTTGATGGTCGCGCAGACCTGGCGGACCGTCGCGTGCACGTCGTCGTCCGTGAGGACCGTGCGGACCACCTCGACCAGCTTCATCGCCGGTGCCGGGTTGAAGAAGTGCATGCCGATCACGTCGCCGGGGCGCGAGGTGGCGCGGGCGCAGGCGACGACCGGCAGCGACGAGGTGGTGGTCGCCAGGATCGCGCCCGGCTTGCACACCTTGTCGAACGCCGCGAACAGCTGCCGCTTGACCTCCAGGTCCTCGGCGACCGCCTCGAGCGCCAGATCGACGTCGGCGAACGCGTCGTACGTACCCGCCGGAGTGATCCGGTCCAGGGTCTTGGCCGCGGTCTCCGCCGTCATCCGCCCCTTGTCGACCGAGCGCGAGAGCGACTTGCCGATACGGGACTTGGCCTTCTGTGCCTTCTCCTCGCTGCGCGCGGCGAGCACCACGTCGTAACCGGCCTTGGCGAAGACCTCGGCGATGCCGGACGCCATGGTCCCGGATCCCGCGACACCGACCGAGCGGATGGTGCGCCCACCGGTGCGCCCACCGTCCTGCGGCGGGGTCAGCGCGTCAGGCACGACGACCGAACTGCCCGGCTCCTCGTACGAGTAGAACCCGCGCCCCGACTTGCGGCCGGTCAGGCCCGCCTCGCTGAGCTGCTTGAGGATCGGGGCGGGCGCGTGCAGACGGTCGTGCGACTCGGAGTACATCGCGTCGAGGACGGTGCGGGCGGTGTCGACGCCGATCAGGTCGAGCAGCGCGAGGGGGCCCATCGGCAGGCCGCAGCCCAGCTTCATCGCGGCGTCGATGTCCTCGCGGGACGCGTACTTCGCCTCGTACATCGCCGCGGCCTGGTTGAGATAGCCGAAGAGCAGGCCGTCGGCGACGAACCCGGGCCGGTCGCCGACCGCGACGGGCTCCTTGCCGAGCGTGTACGCGAGGTCGGTGACGGAGGTGACGGCCGCGGGCGCGGTCAGCACGGACGAGACCACCTCGACCAGCTTCATCGCCGGTGCCGGGTTGAAGAAGTGCAGGCCGAGGACCCGCTCTGGGCGCGCCGACTCGGCGGCCAGACGGGTCACGGACAGCGCGTTCGTGCCGGTCGCGATGATCGTCTCGGGGCGCACGACGCCGTCGAGCTCGCGGATGAGCTGCTGCTTGATCTCGTACGACTCCGGGGCGACCTCGATCACCAGATCGGCGTCGGCCGCGGCCTGAAGGTCGGTGAAGGTGCGGATGCGGGCGAGCGCGTCACGCCGCTCGTCCTCGGTGAGCTGCTCTCGGCGCACGGCGCGCGCGGTCGACGACTCGATGGCGGCCACCGCCTGGGCGCCCGCGGCCTCGCTGATGTCGATGCCGATGACCTCGCGTCCGGCGCGGGCCAGGACCTCGGCGATGCCGGTGCCCATCGTGCCGAGACCTATCACGGCGACGGTGTTCAAGGGAGTGTCCATGCGGGGACTCCAGGAAGTGAGTGACGACTGAGGGGCGCACGCGGAGCGCGACAACGGCGGCGCGGCGTACGGAAGATGAGCTGCTGCGTGTCGTGACCGGGCGGCGAAGCGCGCACGCCCGTGAGGAGTCGACCGGCTCTGTCCCGAAGCCGCGCCGTACTGGATGGAGCTGGGTACTCGAAGTACCGAACCGACAGACACATGCACTCACGACGGCTGCGTCACCAGGCCGCCATGAGGAGGAAACTGCTTAACGAGGAGTGTGCCCCGCTCACATGAGATTAACCGGCGAGTAACGAGCGCGCCAGTCCTCAGGGTTTGTGATCTGCATCGCGGATAGGCTCCCGTCATGGACGTGGAGTTGCGCACGGTGACGGAACGCTTACGCCGCGAGGCGGGGGTCTCGGAGAGTTACGAGAGGCTGGTCGCGACCGGCGATGTGGAGGAACTCGCGGAGGCGCTCGTCGGCGCGGGCCAGCCATTGTGGGCGCGGGAACTGGCGGCGGTCCGGCTAGGTACCGCCGGTGACCGCCGGGCCTTCGAGTCCCTGGTGCTGCTCCTCAATCACCGGGACCCCTCTCGGTGCGCGGCCGCCGCTTACGCCCTGGCCAGGCTGCGCGACCCGCGTACGGCCAGGGCGGCAGCGGCCCTGGCCACCAATGAGCTGCGCATCGCCTACGCCTTGTACCCGGTGCGTCTGCTCACCGAGCTGCGCGCGCCCGAGTCGGCGCCCGCCCTCATCACCACGCTGGGGCGCAGGCTCGCCCCGGCCGATCCGTACGGGAAGATCGCGCTGGCGTGCGTCGAGGGCCTGGGGGCACTGGGGGACCCGCGGGCCCGGCCCGTCCTGACGCAGGCGTGCGGCTTTCCGCGGCTCGCCGCGGCGGCGTCCGCGGCTCTGGCGCGGCTGCCGGGCTAGCCGGTCGGGCTGGCTGGTCGGGCGGGGTGTCACAGGACGGCGTACGCCTCGATCTCCATCATGAACTGCGGCGAGACGAGCCCGGCGACCTGTACGGCGGAGGACGCCGGGAGTCGCGCCGGGTCCATGTGGACGTCCCGTGCGGCCCGGATCGCCGGCATGTGCGCCATGTCCGTGACGAAGTACGTCAGTTTCACGATGTCGTCGAAGCCGCCGCCCGCGGCCAGCAGGCAGCGCCGCAGATTGTCGAAGACCTGCCGCGCCTGGGCGGCCGGGTCGCCTTCTCCGACCAACTCCCCGTCCTGGTCGAGGGGGAGCTGCCCGGATATCGCGACGAAACGTCCGGTGCCCATGACGACGTGCGTGTACGCGGTGGCGGGGAAGACGCCGTCGGGGGCGTTGATGTGGGTCAGTCGGCTCATGGGGCCATCCTGGATCATGGTCGGGGGGAGGGGTGTGCCGCGGTCGGCGCGGTTCGTCGGCGCGGTTCGACGGCGCGGTCCGACGGCGCGGTCCGCCGAAGCGTTTCGTCAGAGCAGGGTGAGCTGGGTGCCGCCGACTGGGGCGGGCGCGGTCTCGGGCTCCTGAGGTGCGCGGATGCGGCGAGCGGCGCCCGCGCGCGTGGGTCCGATGCCGAACTCCTCGGCCAGCTCGTGCACTTGGCGGGTGATCCGGCGCTGATACCACTTGGGTGCGTAGGCGCCTTCCGCGTACAGCCGCTGGTAGCGCTGTACGAGATGCGGATGGTGCTGCTCCAGCCACGTCATGAACCACTCGCGCGCTCCGGGCCGCAGGTGCAGCACGAGCGGCGTCACGGAGGTGGCCCCGGAGGCGGCGATGGCCCGCACGGTCGCCCGCAGTTGGTCGGGCCTGTCCCCGAGGAACGGGATCACGGGCGCCATGAGCACTCCGCACCCGATCCCGTGATCGGTCAGCGTCCGTACGACGTCGAGGCGCCGCTCCGGAGCGGGCGTGCCCGGCTCGACGGTGCGCCACAGCTCCTGGTCGACGAAGCCGACGGACACGGAGACCCCGACGTCGGTGACGGCGGCGGCCTGCCGCAGCAGATCGAGGTCGCGCAGGATCAGTGTGCCCTTCGTGAGGATGGAGAAGGGGTTCGCGTGATCGCGCAGGGCGGCGATGATCCCCGGCATGAGGCCGTACCGCCCCTCGGCCCGCTGGTAGCAGTCGACGTTCGTGCCCATCGCGATGTGCTCGCCGTGCCAGCGGGGCGAGGCGAGCTGGCGGCGCAGCAGCTCGGGGGCGTTGACCTTGACCACGATCTGGCTGTCGAAGCCGAGCCCCGTGTCGAGGTCCAGATAGCTGTGCGTCTTGCGCGCGAAGCAGTAGACGCACGCGTGTGAGCAGCCACGGTACGGATTGACCGTCCACTCGAAGGGCATGCGGGACGCCCCCGGCACCCGGTTCACGATCGTTCTGGCCCGGATCTCGTGGAACGTGATTCCAGCGAACTCGGGCGTGTTGAAGGTCCTCGTGGTGACCGCGTCCGCGCCGAACAGCGCGGCGTCCGCGGCACCCCGTCGCGGGCCGTCGGTGAGGTTCTCCCAGCGCATGACGCCTCCTCGGTAGCACTGACCACAGAATAGAACATACGTTCCCTTGATCGTGCGACCCGATACCTCGATCACCTCGGCGCGACCCCGAGGTGATCTAGAGGCGACCCCGATTTGAGAGGCCGGTACGCAGGGTGGTTGGCTTTCCGCGAACCACCCCCCGAGTAACCGAGTGCTGGAGGAAGTGACATGGCGCAGGTCGAGGCGACCACGGAGCGGATCATCGCGGCGCGGCCGGAGGACGTCTTCGACGCACTCGCCGACTACGCGGACACGCGCCCGAAGATCCTGTCGGAGCACTTCAGCGAGTTCGAGGTGCGCGAGGGCGGCGACGGCGACGGGACGCTCGTCCACTGGAAGCTCCAGGCGACCAGCAAGCGGATCCGGGACTGCCTCCTGGAGGTCTCCGAGCCGACCGACGGGCAGCTCGTCGAGAAGGACCGCAACTCCTCCATGGTCACCACCTGGACCGTGACCCCGGCGGGCGAGGGCAAGGCGCGCGTGGTCGTCGCCACCGTGTGGAACGGCGCGGGCGGCATCGGCGGCTTCTTCGAGAAGACCTTCGCCCCCAAGGGGCTCGGGCGGATCTACGACGAGGTGCTCGGCAAGCTCGCCGGTGAGGTCGAGAAGTAGTCCGACGCCTGACCGGTCCGTCTGGCCGGTCTGCCTGGCCGGTCTGCCTGGCCTGTCCGTCTGACCGGCTATCAACTCCGGTAACCCGTCGGGGTTGTTGTCACGCTCACCGTTTCGAGTGGTTTTCTGTTCGGGCCACTTGTACGCCGTAGGGCTCCCACCGGCACTTACGTCTGCCGGACCCCATATAAGGGCGACTCGTCGCGCTTGCTCGTAGTTATCGCGTAATGCGAGAAATGTGCGGCGCAGGCGCGACGAGGGGAGCAGGACGTGGGTGGCACGACGCTGGTGACGGGCGCCGAACGGGAGGTCCCGGCCGCGGTCGTGGCGCCCGAGGACCCTCAGGAGGCGCCACCGCCCCAGGAGCACGTGTCGGCGGCCGAGGGACTCAGCCCGGCCCGCGTCCGCATGGTCTTCGTCGGGCTCATGCTCGCTCTGCTGCTCGCCGCCCTCGAGCAGATGATCGTCGCCACCGCGCTCCCGAAGATCGTCGGTGAGCTGCACGGCCTGGACAGGATGTCCTGGGCGATCACCGCCTATCTCCTCACGTCCACGATCGGGCTGCCCATCTACGGCAAGCTCGGGGACCTCTTCGGGCGCAAGGGCGTCTTCCAGTTCGCGATCGTCGTCTTCATCATCGGCTCCGCGCTCGCCGGTTGGTCCCGGACGATGGACCAGCTCATCGCCTTCCGCGCCATCCAGGGCATCGGCGCGGGCGGTCTCATGATCGGCGTACAGGCGATCATCGCGGACATCGTGCCGCCCCGGGAACGCGGCCGCTACATGGGCCTCATCGGCGCCGCGTTCGGCCTCGCGTCGGTCGCGGGGCCACTGCTCGGCGGGTTCTTCACCGACCACGTCACCTGGCGCTGGTGCTTCTACTTCAACGTACCCTTCGGGCTCGTGACCCTCGCCGTCGTCAGCTTCGTACTGAAGCTTCCCCAGCGCACGAGGAAGGCCCGACTCGACGTGATCGGCGCGCTGTTGCTCGCCTCGGCCTCCACCTGCCTGGTGCTTCTGACCAGTTGGGGCGGCACCGAGTACGAGTGGGGCTCGCGCGTCATCCTGGGTCTGGCGGCCGGGGCCTTCGCCTCGGTCGTGCTCTTCACCGTCGCCGAACGCTTCGCCGCAGAACCGATCATCCCGCTGCGCCTGTTCCGCGATTCGGTCTTCAACATCACCGGCCTGGTGGGCATGGTCGTCGGCGTGGCCCTCTTCGGAGCGGCCAGTTATCTGCCGACGTTCCTGCAGATGGTCGACGGCGCGAGCGCCACCGAGTCCGGACTGCTCATGCTGCCGATGATGGGCGGTGTCGTCGGCGCCTCGATCCTCTCCGGACAGCTCATCAGCCACACCGGGCGCTACAAGATCTATCCGGTCGTCGGCGGCATCCTGTCCGTCATCGGCATGTGGCTCCTCTCGCGGCTCGAAGTCGACACGCCCCGGCTGCACTACAGCATCTGGATGGCCGTACTGGGTGCGGGAGTCGGCCTCGTCATGCCGGTGCTGATCCTCGCCGTGCAGAACGCGGTACGCCCCGCCGACCTCGGCACGGCCACCAGCGCCAACAACTACTTCCGGCAGATCGGCGGCAGCGTCGGCGCCGCGATCTTCGGCACTCTCTTCGCCGACCGTCTCGCGGACTCGCTCGCCGACCGCGTCCCGGCCGGTGCGGGCATCGCGGACCCCGAGGCCATCACCCCGCAGCTCGTCCACGCGATGCCCGCCCCGCTGCGCGACGGCTACATCCAGGCGTACGCCGACGCGATGCCGCGGATCTTCCTCTATCTGGTGCCGGTGCTCGTCCTCGGCATGCTGATCACCTTCTTCCTCAAGGAGACTCCCCTGTTGTCCAGCGCAGCAGCGTCCCCGGACGCCCCCACGACACAAACCACGCCCCTTCCCCAGGCCCGCGCCTCGTCGTACGCCGCAGGAGTGCCCGTCTGCGGCACCGTGCAGCACCCGGACGGCACCGTGGTGCCCCGCGCCGCGCTGACCCTGATCGACGTGGCGGGCCAGCAGATCGGCCGTGGCGCGAGCGGCGACGACGGGCGGTACGCGCTCTCCACGCCGGGCTCGGGCTCGTTCGTCCTGATCGCGGCGGCGGGCGGCCACCAGCCGCAGGCGGTCACCGTCACCGTCGGGGAGCGCCCCGTGGAGCTCGACGTGGTGCTCGGCGGCGCGGGACGCCTGGCCGGCAGCGTGGTCACCGCCGACGGGACCCCGGTCAGGGACGCCGCGGTGACCCTCACCGACGTGCGCGGAGAGGTCGTCTCCAGTACGCGGAGCGGGCGCGAGGGCGGCTACGTCATCACGGAGTTGGTGGCGGGCGAGTACACCCTCGCCGCCAGCGCCCCCGCCTTCCGCCCCGCGGCCATGCCCGTCACCGTGCAGGCCTCGCGCGAGACCCGCCAGGACGTCGAGCTCGCGGGCGGCGCCGTTCTGCGCGGGACCGTGCGGGCCAGCGGGGGGCGGCCCGTGGAGGACGCGCGCGTGACGCTGCTCGACGCGGCGGGCAACGTCGTGGACACCCTCACGACCAGGGAGGACGGCACATTCCGGTTCATCGATCTGTCGTCCGGCGAGTACACCGTCATCGCCGCGGGCTACCCGCCGGTGGCCACCGTGCTCCAGGTCGCGGGCGGCGGGCGTACGGAGCGGGATCTCCAGCTGGGACACGAGGACTAGCGAGGACTGGAGGGGGCTGGAGGGGCTGGTTCTGGCGGGGCGGCGCAAAGTACCCGCCGGCGGCGCCCCCGCGCCGCCCAATTCCCTTATTGCACCGCACGGCAACCCGCACCGGCCGTACGGTGGTTGGGGCGGCGCAGGTCTTCGCGGTGCCGCCGGAAGGAGCGTAGGCCATGGAATCTGGCACCCCGGACGGGCCGGTGGCGCAGCCTGCCACGGCCGGCCGGATCCCCCTCGCCGTGGTCGTCATCGACGGGGCGGGCGCTGTCTCGCACTGGAGCACCGGCGCGCGCAAGCTGTTCGGGTACTCCAGGCAGGAAGCCGTCGGCAGCCCGGCGGGCGACCTGCTTCCGGTGTCCGGCGCGATACCGGACGGGCACGCGAACTTCGCTGTGTACGACGGCCTGGGGCCGGACCTGGAGACCTCCCTCGACGGACACATCTCGTACCCCTCTGCCGGGCGCGCGCGGCTCTCCGTGCCCGGCGGGCTCTCCGCGCCGGACGGGCTCTCCGCCTCCGACGGGCTCTCTGTGCCGGGCGCTGAACTCCACCGCGTGGACGTCCTGTGGTGGGCGTATCCGCTCGTCGGCCCCGGACCCGAGCGGCTGCTCGTGCTCGCGGCCGACGCCGACCGCCTCGCCGATGAGGAGGGCCACGAGCCGGGCCAAGTGGAGCGCATAGCACCCGGGTTCGCCCTGCACACGGACTTCCCCGGAGCGGACGACCTGGCGCGCCGCCTTCCCGAGATCCTGCCCAGCATGAGCGTGGGCGAGAGCTCCCGCATCGTGGCGCAGGTCCTCGAACTGGGCTATCCCGTCCTGGAGTTCAGCAAGCAGGACCGCGTGCCCGTCACCCCGGACTGGGGCGTGCCCCGGCGCGCCGAACGGGGGGCGCGCAGGCTGCGCGGTCGGCGGGCGACCGCCGACGGCATGTCCCCCGAGCTCACCACGCCCGACGAGAGCGAGGATCTCGAGTACGCGGCGGTGCGCGAGCGCCTGGAGTTCCTGAACGAGGTCAGCGGGCGCATCGGCTCCTCGCTCGACCTCTCGCGGACGATCATCGAGGTCAGCCGCGCCGTCGTGCCCCGGTTCACGGACGTGGCGGGCACGTACCTGCGCGAACAGGTCGTGGCGGGGGAGGGCTTTCCCGAGGGGCCGCCGGACGAGAGGACGATGTGGCACCGGGTGGCCGTGGAGCACACGGACGAGCCGGGACGCTGGGACGACGTCGTGCCCGTCGGCGAATCCATGCCCTTCCCCTCGCGCACGCCGTTCTTCCAGTGCATGACCTCCGGCGATCCGGTCCTCGTACCGCGCATCACGGAGGAGATGGGCAACGCGATCGCCTCGCAGTTCGAGAAGCGGGACATCCGCCCGCTCATCAACCACCGCTCGATGCTCGTCGTACCGCTGAAGGCCCGCAATGTGGTGCTCGGATTCATGATCCTGCTGCGCCACCGCGAGCGGCCCGTCTTCAACGACATGGACCGCGTCACCGGCGCCGAACTGGCCGCCCGCGCGGGCCTCGTGCTCGACAACGCCCGCATGTACACCTACCAGGAGAGCGTCGCCGACACCCTCCAGGACAGCATGCTGCCGCACATCGAGCCGCGCATGACGGGCTGCGACATCGCCACGCGCTATCTGCCGGGCACGCTCCTGGGCCGGGTCGGCGGCGACTGGTTCGACTCCGTGAAGCTGCCCGGATCGCGCACCGCCCTCGTGGTCGGCGACGTGATGGGGCACGGCCTCAACTCGGCCGCGATGATGGGCCAGTTGCGCACGGCCGTGCAGACCATGGCCGCCCTCGACCTGCCGCCCGCACAGCTCCTGCGCAACCTCGACGACCTGGCACAGCGGCTCGGCGAGCACTATCTCGCGACGTGTCTGTACGCGGTCTACGACCCCATAGCGGGCGAGCTGCACCTGGCCAACGCGGGACACATCCCGCCCGTCCTGGTCCGCGCCGTCGACGGCCGCAGCGAACTCCTCGACCTGCCGACCGGGGCCCCCATCGGCGTCGGAGGCGTGCCCTTCGAGGCGGTCACCGTCCGTGTGGCGCCCGGCGACCGGCTCCTGATGTGCACCGACGGCCTCGTCGAGGTGCGCGGCGAGGACATCGGCGTCGGCCTCGCCACCCTCACCGAGACCGCGGCCCACCCGGCGGCCTCCATGGACGACGCCTGCGACACCATCATCCGGGCGCTCAACACGCGCGGCGGACGCAAGGACGACGTGGCCCTCCTGATGGCGCGCCTGAACGGCGTCGCGGACGAGGACGTCGCGAGCTGGCGCCTCGCGCTCGACCCGAGCGAGGTGAGCAGGGCCCGCGATCTGGTGCGCGGCCAGCTGATCACCTGGTCCCGCGAGGCCCTGTCCGAGACCGCGGAGCTCCTGGTCAGCGAGCTCGTCACCAATGCCGTACGGCACTCGCGGGGCCGCCGTGTCGAACTCCGCGTCGTGCGCTCCGGGGCCACGCTGATCTGCGAGGTCGAGGACGACGATCACACCCTGCCCACGCTGCTGAGTGCGGGCCCGGGCGACGAGTTCGGGCGCGGGCTGCGGATCGTCAGCGTGCTCGCCAAGGAGTGGGGGACCAGCCGTACCTCATCCGGCAAGACCGTGTGGTTCGAGCTGGTGCCGCCGCGTAAGGGATGAGCCTGAGGGGCTATCAGGGGCGCGCGCTCGGCGGAAACACATCGAAGGCGCGGTGAATGCGTGCGCCGGTGACTTGTCCGTACACCCTGGGCGCGGTAGACCGATCTTGCCGTCGGCTTCGGCGGCCGTCGTCGCATCCTGGGGAGCGGGCATGAGCGTCACGAGTCGGTACAAGGAGGCCTGGGAAGGGTTCTGGCGGGAAGCCCCCGGCGAAGAGGGGGCCGTCTTCTGGGACGCCGAACCCGTGCTCACCGTCGGTATCCATCTCGCCCTCTTCGAACCGCACATGAGGGCCGCGGGACTCCCCGTGGTGGACGTCGGCTGCGGCAACGGCACCCAGACCCGCTTCCTGGCCCACCGCTACCCGCACGTCCTGGGCGTCGACCTGTCCGCCGCCGCCCTGGAGCACGCACGGCGGGCCGACCCGGCGGAACAGGTCGAGTTCCGGCAGGTGGACGCCGCGGAGAGGACCGAGGCCGAGCAACTGCACGCGGAACTCGGCGATGTGAACGTCTATATGCGCGGGGTGCTCCACCAGTGCGATCCCGCCGACCGCCAGCCGCTCGTCGACGGCATCGCGGCACTGACCGGCGAGCGCGGCAGAGCATTCGTCGTCGAACTCGCGGAGGCCGCGGGGACGGTGCTCAGAGGCCTCGCCGAGAGCCCCGAGGGCCCGCCACCGAAGCTGGCGCCGATCTTCGCGCACGGCATCGCTCCGGGAGAGGTCGCGGACGCGGCGGTGCCGGAGTACGTGGCTGCGGCGGGCCTCACGGTGGTGGCTGAGGGCGAACTCCCGCTCATCACGACCGAGTTCACCCCTGACGGCACACGGGTCGAACTGCCGTCGAAGTGGCTGGTGGTGGGGCGGGCGGGGTGAGCCTCGGAGGTCGGAGGTCGGAGGTCGGAGGTCGGAGGTCGGAGGTCGGAGGCCGGGCGGCCGTCGGCAGTGCTCGGTCTCGGCGGACCGGACTCTCACGAGCCGGATGCCCGCCGAGACCGGCCGTCCTCGGGATCCGCCCGCGCCGCGCCTCCGGCCTCCGCGGGTCTCAGTCCACCGCGATGGTGACGGCCCCCGGCACCACACTCCCGGGATCTCCCCGCACCACGTCACGGACCACCTCGCGGGCGGTCCTCTCGAACGTCTTGATCGCCCCCGTCCCGTGGCCGGCCCGCCAGACCAGGCCGTACCCGACCGGTTCGGCGTCGGCGAAGGGGACGTACGCGACACCTGGCCGGGTGAAGTACGTCCCGGTGTGCGCGGGAGCGAGGAACGCGCCCTTGCCGCCCGCGACCAGCATCAGCGCCTCCTGCATGTTGGTCACGCCCGGACCGCGGCTGATCGGCCTGCCGGAGGGGGTGCGCGAAGGGACGTGGTGTTCGAGCCAGTAGTCGGGTACCTCGCCGTCGATCGTCAGGAGCGGCACGTCGGCCAGGTCCTCGAGCGACACCGCGTCCCGCGCCGACAGCGGGTGCGCCGACGCGATCGCGAGGACCCGTTCCTCCGCGAGCAGCGCCGGACCCCCGCCCAGGTCCTCCTCGCGCACCGGGAACTCCGTGAGCTGCACGTCGAACTCGCCCTTGCGCAGCGGCCCGTACGGATCACCGAGCGGCACCTCGCAGATCTCCACCGCGAGCCCCGGGTGGCTCACGCGCAGCGCCTCCGTCGCCCGCATCACGATCTCACCGGCCAGCGGATTGGCGAAGCCGACGTGCAGCACGCTGTCGATGCCGCGCGCGGTGGCCGCGGCCCGCTCGACGGCGGCGTCGATGGCCCGGTGGTGCGGTTCCAGGTCGGCGCGGAGCTGGCGGCCGAGCGCGGTGAGGCCGACGCGGCGGCTCGTGCGGATGAACAGCGGGGCGCCGACACGGCGTTCGGTGCGCTGGATCAGCTGGCTCACCCGGGCGCGGGAGAGCCGCATGCGCTCGGCCGTCCTGCCGAAGTGCAACTCCTCTGCGAGCAGTAGAAAGCACTCCACTTCATCGCGTTCCATCGACGTCCCCCAGCCAGCTCGGATCGGTAAGCCTGGTTGAACGAACGTTGCGATCTTCGCCGTTGTTCCGTCCCCGCGCCCTGATCGATGGTGATCGAGCCGGGAAATACCCCGCATCAGCGGTCAATTGGCGGAGAAATCACGTGAGTACGCAGACACAGTCATCAGCCGGGGTGCCGAGCGCCTCACCGGTGGGATTCGAGCCCGGAGAGTGGGGCGTTCTGCTCGTCCTGTGCGGCGCGATCTTCCTCGAAGGCATCGATGTGGCCATGCTCAACGTGGCCCTGCCGTCCATCCGCGCCGACCTGGGCCTGTCCACGGGGTCCCTGCAGTGGGTCATGAGCGCCTACGTCCTCGGCTACGGCGGCTTCATGCTGCTCGGCGGCCGAGCGGCCGACCTCTTCGGGCGCCGCCAGATGTTCGTCCTCTGGCTCTCCGTCTTCCTGGTCTTCTCCGGGCTCGGCGGCTTCGCCACCGACGGCTGGATGCTGATCGTCGCCCGCTTCGTGACCGGCGTCGCCGCGGCCTTCATGACTCCGGCGGGCCTCTCCATCATCACCACGGGCTTCGCGGAGGGACCGCGCCGCAACAAGGCACTGCTCTTCTACTCCGGCACCGCCGCGGGCGGCTTCTCGATCGGCCTGGTGGTCGGCGGGCTGCTGACCACGCTCGGGTGGCGCTGGGTCTTCTTCGTGCCGGTGGTGCTCTCCGCCCTGATCCTCGTCGCCGCGCTCGCCTTCGTCCCCAGGTCGCCGCGCCCCGAGCGCGCCGGACAGAGCGTCGACCTGGTGGGTGCCTTCACGGTCACCGCCGCGATCGTGCTGCTCGTCCTCGGCGTGGAGCGCGCGTCGCACGCGAGCGCCGCCGCCACGACCGGCATCCTCGCCGCGGGCCTCGCCCTCATCGCCGTCTTCGTCGCCGTCGAGCGCCGCTCGGCCGCGCCACTCGTCCGCCTGGGGATCTTCCGCAGCGGCGCCCTGGTCCGCGCCAACCTCTCGGGGCTCTTCTTCGCGGGCGGCTTTTTCGGATTCCAGTTCCTGGTCGTTCTCTACCTCCAGGAGCTGCGGGACTGGTCCACGCTCCAGACCAGCTTCGCGATGCTCGTCATGGGCGTCGACGCGGTCCTCTCGCCCACCCTCACCCCCAAGCTGGTCGAGCGCTTCGGCAACGCGCGGGTGATCTTCGGCGGTCTGCTGCTCGCCGCGCTCTCCTACGCTCTGTTCCTGCCGGTGGGCGCCGACTGGACGTACCCGGCGATGTTCCCGAGCCTGATCATCCTCGGCCTGGGATTCGCCCTCGCCTACGGACCGCTCACCATCGTCGCCACCGAGGGCGTCAAGGAGGAGGAGCAGGGCCTGGCAGGCGGGCTGCTCTACACCGCCTTCCAGTTCGGCGCCGCGCTCGGCCTCTCCACGGTCACCGCCGTCAACGTCTGGGCCACCACGTCGAGTGCGCCCTCAGCCCTCCTCGACGGCTACCGCGCGGCCCTGTGGATCCCGCTCGCCGCGGCCCTGCTCGCCGCGCTGATCAGCGCCTTCGGGCTCCGCTCGCGGCCGGGCGCGGCGCCGGCGTGAGGAACTCCCATGCGACCCCGTGCCGATGCGTGGCACGGGGTCGTTCTTTCGTGCTGCCGCATTCCAGGCGTTCTCGAATGCCACGAGCAGAGGGCTGTCCGGCACCAAGTCCGCCGTGGCGGTCCACCGTTCCTGCGATCATCCGATTTAGCGGAAAAGGGCTGGTCGCAGGACGTGCGAGGTGGGTTCAGTGGTCTGGACCACCGATAGATATCCACAGGCCTGGCCGAGGCGGTGGGGCAGCGCGTACGGTTTCGAGACATGAAGATCCCCGTCACGACTGCACGGTGTCGCAAACTGCTGTCAGCGGCCCGACAGCACGCCGCTGACCTGCGAGGAGACGGACCGTCATGAAAATTCTGATCAGCGCCGACATGGAGGGCGCCACGGGCGTGACCTGGCCGGCCGACGTGCTGCCCGGCACCCCGCAGTGGGACAGGTGCCGTTCGATGTTCACCTCGGACGTCAACGCCGCCGTGCTCGGCTTCTTCGACGGCGGCGCCGACGAGGTGCTCATCAACGAGGCGCACTGGACCATGCGCAATCTGCTCCTGGAGGAGCTCGACGAGCGGGCCGAGATGCTCACCGGGCGGCACAAGGCCCTCTCCATGGTCGAGGGCGTCCAGCACGGCGATGTGGACGGCATCGCGTTCATCGGCTATCACGCGGGTGCCGGGATGGAGGGTGTGCTCGCGCACACCTACCTCGCCAACTCGATCACCGGCGTGTGGGTCAACGGCGACCGGGCGAGCGAAGGACTGCTCAACTCCCATGTCGTCGCCGAGTACGGGGTGCCGGTCGTTCTCGTCACCGGCGACGACCTGGCCTGCGAGGACGCGCTCGGCTATGCGCCCGGCGCGCTGAAGGTCGCCGTCAAGGACCACGTGTCGCGGTACGCGGCTGTGTGCCGCACCCCGCGGCGGACCGCATCCGACATCCGGGCCGCGGCGAAGGAGGCGACGCCCCTCGCCGTGCGACACGATCCGGTCCAGGGCGGTCCGTTCACCGTGGAGCTCGAATTCGACGCCGAGCATCTGTCCATGGCGTCCACCGTCGTGCCGGGCGTGCGGCGCACCGGTGAGCGGAAGATCGCGTACACCAGCGAAACCATGTACGAGGGTATTCGTACGTTCAAGGCGGTCACGACGATCGCATCGGCGGCGGTGGAGGAGCAGTATGGCTGAGGAGCAGCCGGGGCATCAGGCCACCGGACACGTCGACGGGCAAGCGCTCGACGAGGCCGTCCGGTTCACCTCCGATCTCATCCGCATCGACACCACCAACCGGGGCGGCGGCGACTGCCGTGAGCGGCCCGCCGCCGAGTACGCCGCGGAGTGTCTCGCCGGAGCCGGGCTCGAACCACGACTCCTGGAGCGCACGTCGGGGCGTACGAACGTCGTCGCGCGCATCGAGGGCACCGACCCCTCGGCCGACGCGCTGCTCGTGCACGGCCACCTGGACGTCGTGCCCGCCGAGGCCGCCGACTGGAGCGTGGACCCGTTCTCCGGGGAGGTCCGCGACGGCGTCGTGTGGGGCCGTGGCGCCATCGACATGAAGAACATGGACGCGATGATCCTCTCCGTGGTCCGCGGCTGGGCGCGCGCGGGCGTGCGCCCCCGGCGGGACATCGTGATCGCGTTCACCGCCGACGAGGAGGCGAGCGCCGAGGACGGGTCCGGGTTCCTCGCCGATCAGCACGCGTCCCTCTTCGAGGGATGCACGGAAGGCATCAGCGAGTCCGGTGCCTTCACCTTCCACGACGGGCGCGGCAATGAGATCTACGCCATCGCCGCGGGGGAGCGCGGCACCGGCTGGCTCAAGCTGACCGCGCGCGGCAAGGCGGGCCACGGCTCGAAGGTGAACCCCGACAACGCCGTGAGCAAGCTGGCGGTCGCGATCGCCCGTATCGGGGACCACCGCTGGCCGGTGCGGCTCACGCCGACGGTCCGGGCCGCCCTGACCGAACTGGGCGCGCTGTACGGACAGCAGGCGGACCTCGACGCGCCCGGATTCGACGTGGACGCGCTCCTGGAGAAGCTCGGCCCGGCCGCGGACCTCGTCGCGCCCACCGTCCGGGGCAGCGCCAACCCGACGATGCTGCAGGCCGGTTACAAGGTCAACGTGATCCCCGGGGAGGCCGCCGCCTACGTGGACGGCCGCTTTCTGCCCGGCGGCGAGGAAGAGTTCGCCGCCACCCTTGACCGGCTCACCGGACCGGACGTCGACTGGGAGTTCCACCACCGTGAGGTGGCCCTGCAGGCACCGGTCAACTCGTCGACGTACGCGAAGATGCGAGCGGCCGTCGAGGAGTTCGCGCCCGAGGGACATGTCGTGCCGTACTGCATGTCCGGTGGTACGGACGCCAAGCAGTTCTCGCGACTCGGCATCACCGGCTACGGCTTCTCGCCGCTGAGGACACCGGAGGGCTTCGACTACCAAGCGCTCTTCCACGGGGTCGACGAACGTGTGCCGGTCGACGCGCTGCACTTCGGCGTCCGCGTCCTCGACCGCTATCTGAGAACGGCCTAGGGAACACAACTGATCATGGGGGAAGAGAAGGACATGATGGAGACCCAGGCTTACGGATCATGGCCGTCACCCATCGACGCGGCGCTCGCCGCGGCCCACGACGGGTCCCCGGCCCATGTGGGCTTCGTCGGGGGCGAGACGTGGTGGACCGAGCCGAGGCCCGCCGAAGGCGGCAGGCGTGCCCTGGTGCGGCGGCGTCCGGACGGCGCCGAGGAGTCCGTGCTGCCCGAGCCGTGGAACGTACGCAGCCGGGTCATGGAGTACGGGGGGCGTTCATGGGCCGGAGCCGACGCACCGGACGGTCCGCTGATCGTGTTCGCGAACTTCTCGGACCAGCGCCTGTACGCGTACGAGCCCGACGCGCCCGGGGCCGCGCCGCGCCCGCTGACCCCGCTCTCCGATGTGGGCGGCGGCCTGCGGTTCATCGATCTGTGCGTGCACCTGGACCGACGCGAGGTCTGGTGCGTCCTGGAGGAGTTCACCGGTGAGGGGCCCACCGATGTGCGGCGGGTCGCCGTCGCCGTGCCGCTCGACGGCTCGGCGGCCGACGACCGCGCGGCGGTGCGCGAACTCTCCGACCACCGGCACCGGTTCATCACCGGGCCCCGCCTCTCGCCCGACGGCACTCGCGTGGCGTGGATCGCCTGGGACCACCCCCGGATGCCGTGGGACGGCACGGAACTCCTTGTCGCCGGGGTCCGCGAGGACGGCACGTTCGGTGCCCCGCAGGTGTTCGCGGGCGGCCCGGAGGAGTCCGTCGCACAGGTGGAGTGGGCGAGCGACGGTCGGCTGCTGTTCGCGAGCGACCGGACCGGGTGGTGGAACCTCTACCGCGCGGACCCGGTGAACGGCGGGCACGAAGACCCGATCTGTCCGCGCCAGGAGGAGTTCGCAGGGCCCCTGTGGCAGGTCGGCTCCGGCTGGTTCGCGCCCCTGGACAGCGGACTGATCGCCGTCGTGCACGGCAAAGGCGCCACCGCGCTCGGCGTGCTCGACCCGGAGACCGGCGAAGTCGTCGACGCGGCGGGCCCCTGGACGGAGTGGTCGGCGACCGTCGCGGTGAACGGCACACGCGCCGTCGGTGTCGCGGCCAGCCCCCGCAGCGCGTACGAGGTCGTGGAGCTGGACACGAGCACCGGCCGTGCCCGGGTGATCGGAGCCGCACACGACGACCCGGTGGACACCGCGTACTACCCCGAGCCGCGCATACGCACCTTCAGCGGACCGGCGGGCCGCGAGATCCACGCGCACGTCTACCCCCCGCACCACCCCACCCGCGTCGCCCCCGACGAGGAACTCCCGCCGTACGTGGTGTGGGTGCACGGCGGTCCCACCAGCCGCTCCCCGCTCGTACTCGACCTGGAGATCGCCTACTTCACCTCGCGCGGCATCGGCGTCGCCGAGGTCAACTACGGCGGCTCGACGGGCTACGGCCGCGAGTACCGCAACCGCCTGCGCGAGCAGTGGGGCATCGTCGACGTGGAGGACTGCGCGGCCGTCGCCCTCGCCCTGGCCGACGAGGGAACCGCCGACCGCGACCGCCTCGCGATCCGCGGCGGCAGCGCGGGCGGCTGGACCACGGCGGCCTCGCTGACCACGACGGACGTGTACGCCTGCGGCACGATCATCTATCCGGTCCTCGACCTCACGGAATGGGCCGCGGGCGGAACCCACGACTTCGAGTCCCGGTACCTCGACTCGATGATCGGGCCGTTCGACGAGGTGCCGACGCGGTACGTGGAGCGCTCGCCCGCGGAGCACGCCGACCGGGTCAGCGCGCCCTTCCTGCTTCTGCAAGGGCTTGACGACGTGATCTGTCCGCCCGAGCAGGCCGAGAGGTTCGTCTCCGAGCTCGAAGGGCGGGACGTGCCGTACGCCTACATCGCCTTCGAGGGAGAGGGGCACGGATTCCGCCGCGCGGACACCCTGATCAGGGCTCTGGAGTCCGAACTCTCCCTGTACGCCCAGGTGTTCGGTCTTGACCTGTCCGGTGAAACCCCCACCCTGGAGCTCTCCAAGTGACCCCCCTGATACGGCCCGCTCGGCTGACCCCCGGCGCGCGGGTCGCCGTCGTCGCGCCCAGCGGTCCCGTCCCGGAGGACCAGCTCCAGGCGGGCCTGGACATCCTGCGCGGCTGGGACCTGGAACCGGTCGTCGCCCCTCATGCCCTGGAACGGCACCCGCGGTTCGACTACCTCGCGGGCACGGACGCCGACCGCGCCCGTGACCTCCAGGAGGCGTGGTGCGACCCTTCCGTCTCCGCGGTGATCTGCGCGCGCGGCGGTTACGGCGCACTGCGGATGGTGGAGTTGCTCGACTGGGCGGCGATGCGGGCGGCGGGCCCCAAGGTCTTCGTCGGCTACAGCGACATCACCACGCTGCACGAGGCGTTCGCGGCGCGGCTGGGCCTCGCGACACTGCACGGCCCGATGGTCGCGGCCCTCGACTTCCTCAAGAACACCCGCGCGCAGGAGCACTTGAGGGCCACGCTCTTCGAACCGGAGCAGGTCCAGGTGATCGCCTCGGGCGGGACCGCTCTCGTGCCGGGCCGCGCGCGGGGCGTCACGCTCGGCGGCTGCCTCTCCCTGCTCGCCTCGGACATCGGCGCTCCCGGGGTGCGCGCGTCGGCGCGGGGCGGCCTGCTCTTCCTTGAGGACGTCGGCGAGGAGGCCTACCGCCTTGACGGCTATCTCACGCATCTCGCGCGCGCGGGGTGGCTGGAGGGGGTGAACGGGGTCGCGCTCGGCTCGTGGGTGAACTGCGATCCGTACGACACGGTGCGGGCGCTGCTCCTTGACCGGCTCGGCGGGCTCGGGGTGCCGATCGTCGAGGAGTTCGGGTTCGGGCACTGCGACGGGGCGTTGACGATTCCGTTCGGCGTGGCGGGTGAACTGGACGTGGACGCGGCGACGTTGACGCTGGATGTGCCCGCGCTGGTCTGAGGAGCACGCCCGGACGCACCCTCCTCGCGAAAATTCCGTCAACTGCCGTCCATCGCCGTCAACTGCCTTCAGCTGCCGTCAACCGTCGGCGAGAAACTCCTGTCCTGGGCGTTGACCGGCACCTGACACGTGTCACAACATGACCTCGGGCCGGTTACTTACCGGTCGGTAGCCGGTTGTCCTCAGCGTGGAGGTCTCGTGCCCCGTCGTACCGCGTCCCGTCGTACCGAGCCCCGTCGTGGTGCCGTCTCGCGTACTCGCACTCGTACTCGCGCACCGCTCGCCCTCGCCGTCGGTGCCGCGCTGGCCGCGCCCCTGGCGCTCGCGGCACCCGCACCCGCGAGCGCCACCGGACAGTTCACCGTCACCCCGTTGAAGTTCACGGTGGAAGCGGGCGGCAGGAGCTGCACCGTCGACGCCGACCTCTACCGTCCGGCCGGAGTGGACGCCGCGCACCCCGCGCCCGCCGTCCTGACCACCAACGGCTTCGGCGGCAGCAAGTCGGACGGCGGGACGGCGGCCACCGGGAAGGCCTTCGCCGAGCGCGGCTACGTCGGGCTCGTCTTCTCCGGACTCGGCTTCGGCAAGTCCGGCTGCCTCGTCTCCCTCGACGACCCGAAGATCGACGGCAAGGCGGCCTCCGGGCTCGTCGACTTCCTCGCGGGCAAGCGCGCGGCCGACGACGGCACGACCATCGACTACGTCACCAAGGACGCCGAGGCCGATCCCCGCGTCGGCATGATCGGCGGTTCGTACGGAGGGGCGATCCAGCTGGCGACGGCCGCCGTGGACCGCCGGGTCGACGCCCTCGTACCGATGATCACCTGGAACGACCTGAGCTACTCGCTCGACCCGAACAACGCGTCCGACCGCAGCGTCCCCGGCGCCTCCAAGTGGCAGTGGATGAACGGCTTCTACCTCATCGGCGAGGGCCAGCCGCTCCTCGAACCGAGCCTCGACCCTTCCCGCATCAACTCCCTCACCTGCCTGCACTTCGTCACGAAGGCCTGCGAGACGATCCGTACGCTCAACTCGGGCCGCTATCCCGCCGACAAGACCGAGGCCCTCCAGGAGTACGCGCGCAGCGTCTCGCCCGTCTCGTACCTGCCGCAGGTCAAGACGCCGACGCTGCTGATCCAGGGGCAGGTC
Organism: Streptomyces sp. NPDC031274; assembly: GCF_055570235.1. Taxonomy (NCBI): domain Bacteria; kingdom Bacillati; phylum Actinomycetota; class Actinomycetes; order Kitasatosporales; family Streptomycetaceae; genus Streptomyces; species Streptomyces sp. NPDC031274. Next base: position 77,242 of record NZ_JBVIHP010000009.1, read on the forward strand.
GACAGCCTGTTCAACCTGAGCGAGGCGCAGGCGACGTACGAGACACTCAAGGCGCAGGGCACCACGACGAAGATGATCTGGCAGTCCGCGGGCCACAGCGGCGGCCTCAGCGACGCGGCGTCCGGTGAACTCAACATGTCCGAGGGCAACCTGGAGACGAGCTACGTCGGCAAGCGCGTCCTGTCGTGGTTCGACCGCTACCTCCGCAAGAACAAGGGCGCCGACACCGGGCCCGCCTTCGCCTACCATCAGGACTGGGTCCCCGCCGACAGCGGACCGAACGGCTCCTACGCCACCGCCGCCAAGGTGCCGTCCCTGAGCCAGAAGCTGTACCTGTCCGGCGACGGCAAGCTCGTCGACAACCGCGAGAAGGTCGCGCGCGGCAGCCGTGAGTACCGGAACTGGCTGATCCCCACGAGTCACTCCGAGAGCTCCCTCGCCGGGATCATCGGCCTGCCCGACCCCGCGCCGCACGACACCAAGGGCACCTACCTCGACTGGACGAGCGAGCCGCTGACCGCCCCGGTGGATGTCGTCGGCTCCGCGAAGGCCACCCTCAAGGTCGTCTCGCCCAGGACCGAGAGGGTGCAGAACTCCGGCGACGCGGCCGACAAGCTGGTCCTCTTCGCCAAGCTGTACGACGTCGCGCCCGACGGCAAGAAGACGCTGGTGCACCGGCTCGTGTCGCCCGTGCGGGTGCCGGACGTGACGAAGCCGTTCACCGTGTCGCTGCCGGGGATCGTGCACCGGTACGAGGCGGGGCACACGTTGCGGTTCGTGGTGGCGGCGAGCGACGACGCGTACGCGGGGAACCGGGGCGTGAAGCCGGTGACCGTCACCAGCGCGCCCGATGACACCGGGGTGCTCCAGCTGCCTGTCGTGCGCTGACCCTCCCGGAGGGCTCTCCCGGGACTCTCCCGGGGCTCTGCCGTGAACTCACCCGTACGGCCCACACCCCCACCCCGGAGGGGCGTCCACCGCGCGCGAACCCCGTCCAGCTGCCCATGCTGGACGGGGAAGGCCGGTCGAAGCTCCGACGGAAGGGTGTCCACGTATGAGTCCCAACACCTCCACGGGCGGCTCCAAGAGCAGCTCGGGCGGCGGGGGCGTCATGACGCCCGGCAGGATCGTCGTCGCCGTGATCGCCGTCCTCACTCTGGTCTTCATCTTCGAGAACACCCGCCACACCAAGATCAGGCTGCTGATCCCCGAGGTGACCATGCCTCTGTGGGTGGCGCTGCTCGGCACCGGCCTGATCGGCGCGCTGTGCGGGGCGTACTTCGTCCGGCGGCGCAGGTGAGGGTGCTGACCTGCGCGGGGAGCGGCTAGCGTGGCCGGATGCCCGACAGCACCGACCGTACTGACAGGACAGACAGCACCGACAGCACCGTTCACCTCGCCGAGGGGCCTCGCGTAGGCATACGTCCCTACACCTACGCCGACGGCCCCGAGTTCACCAGGCGTGCGCGCGAGAGCCGGGAGCTGCACAGCCCCTGGCTCTTCCCGCCCACCACGGACGAGGCGTACGCCATGTACGCGGGCGCGCTCATCGAGGGCCGGGGGAAGGCCGGGTTCCTGGTCTGCGAGCGGGAGGGCGGCGCCATCGCCGGGTTCATCAACATCAACAACATCGTCGAGGGCGCCTTCCTGTGCGGTGCGCTGGGATACGGCGCTTTCGCGCACGCGGCGGGCCGGGGTCTGATGAGCGAGGGGATCGGGCTCGTCACGCGGTACGCATTCGACGTACTGAAGCTGCACCGCCTGGAGATCAACGTCCAGCCCGGCAACACCGCGTCGATCGCGCTCGCCCGCCGCTGCGGCTACCGTCTCGAGGGCTTCTCGCCGGACTTCCTCCACATCGACGGGGCCTGGCGCGACCACGAACGATGGGCGCTGACCGCCACGGAATAGATGTGCCGCTCGGACGGACAGCGCGGCTTTGCGCAATCCTGACCGGGATAGCCCCTGGTCGGGACGGCGTCGACCGTGTTCCATGGTGATCGTGACGACCACCGTGCGACGTGACGTACTGACGCTGCCCGCCGCCCCGTTGGGCCCCGAGAACCCCCTGCCGCCCCTGCGGCCGCTGCGCGAAGCGCACACACTGGACGAGCGCGGCAGAGAGGGGCTGCCACGCGACATGGCGCGGCAGCTGGGGTACGAGCCGCTGCGCGGCATCCTGCCCACGCGCGTGCTCGACGGGTACGGACGCGAGCGGACCGACACGACGCTCGACACCCTGGTCATCGAGAACGACCGGCTGCGCGCCACCGTCCTGCCGGGCTTCGGCGGCCGGGTCCACTCCCTCTTCCACAAACCGACAGGCCGCGAACTCCTCTACCGCAACCCGGTGTTGCAGCCCGCGGCCTTCGCGCTCAACGGCGCCTGGTTCTCCGGCGGCATCGAGTGGAACATAGGCGCCACCGGCCATACGACCCTGTCCTGCGCCCCGCTGCACGCCGCACGCGTGACGGCGCCCGACGGCGGCGAGATGCTGCGGCTCTGGGAGTGGGAGCGGCTGCGGGACGTGCCGTTCCAGGTGGACCTGTGGCTCCCCGAGGACTCCGACTTCCTGCACGTCGGAGTGCGGATCCGCAACCCGCACGAGAAGGCGGTTCCGGTCTACTGGTGGTCCAACATCGCCGTGCCCCAGGAGCGCAGGGTCATCGCCCCGGCCGACGAGGCCTGGCACTTCGGGTACACGGGCGGTCTGCGCAAGGTGCCGGTGCCGAAGACCGACGGGGTGGACCGGACGTATCCGCCCCGCAGCGAGTACGCCGCCGACTACTTCTACGACGTACCGGACCGGGCGCGCCGCTGGATCGCCGCGCTCGACGGCGAAGGAAACGGCCTCGTCCAGACGTCGACCGACCTGCTGCGCGGCCGCAAGCTCTTCGTGTGGGGTTCCGGCACGGGCGGGCAGCGCTGGCAGGAGTGGCTGACGGAGCCCGGCACCGGCGGGTACGCGGAGATCCAGGCGGGCCTCGCGCGGACGCAGCTGGAGCACGTACGCCTGGACGCCGAGAGCGAGTTCGCGTGGCTGGAGTCGTACGGACCGCTGTCGGCGGAGCCAGGACCGGTGCACGGCGACGACTGGCGGGCCGCGCGCGAAGAGGTGCGGGCGCGGCTCACGGACGCGTTGCCGCGGGCCGCGGTGGAGACGGCGTTCGACGCGTGGCGGCCGTGCGCCGACACCGAGCCGGGCGAGGTGCTCGCCACCGGGTCCGGGTGGGGCGCGCTCGAAGTCCTGCGCGCGGACTACAAGGTGCCGGGCACGCCGTTCGCCGAGTCCACGCTGGGCCCCGAACAGGCGCCGTGGCTGGAGCTTCTGCACTCCGGGGCCGTTCCCGAGCCGCGCCGGGTGGCGCCGCCGGGCCCGACCCTGGTCGCCCCGCACTGGCGGGACATGCTGGAGACGGCGCCCGCGCGGCCGGTCGCCGAGTATCACCTGGGCGTGGCCCAGTGGCATGCGGGCGACCGTGCGCAGGCGGTGCGCAGCTGGGAGCGCGGGCTCGAACTCGCCCCCTCGCGCTGGCCGTTGCTGCGGTGCCTGGCGGTCGCCGATCAGGACTCGGACCACATCGAGCGCGCCGCCGACCGGTACGCGGAAGCCTTCGACGACCTGTGCCAGGAGCGGCGCGACGACGGTGTCCTGTGGACGTCCGTGAGCGCCTCCCTCGGCAGGGAGGCCATAGGCGTCCTGCTCGCCGCCGGACGCCAGGCGGTGGCACGCGGAGTGTGGGAACGCCTGCATCCGTCCACGCGCGCGGAGGGCCGCTTCCGCCTCGTCGAGGTCCAACTGCTTCTGGCGGAGGGGCGGAAGACCGCGGCGCGGGCGGTCTTCGACGAGGGCTTCGAGGTGGCCGACCTGCGCGAGGGCGCCGAAATCCTTGGCGAACTGTGGCGCGCGGTGACCGACGAGGAGGTGCCCGCCCGGTACGACTACCGGATGCGGGCCGCTCCGGAGGAGTGAAGGTACCTGGGGGGGGCGGGGCAGCCGCCCCCCCAGGAGCCGGTTACGCCAACTCGCCGTTCCTGGCCACGACACGGCCGCCGTGCACGACCATGTCCCGCTGTGGCATGTCCACCAGGACCTGCGGCAGGCACTCCCCGCGTACGAGGATGAAGTCGGCCGGGGCGCCGGGCTTCAGGTCCGCGTGGTCGAGGCCCATCACATCGGCGCCGCCGTGCGCGCCCACGTTGTAGCAGTCGGTCAGTTCGTCGTCCAGGCGGACGTCGGTGACCCAGCCGAGGATGTGCGCGCGGTGCAGCATGTCCGCGTTGCCGAACGGGCTCCACGCGTCGCGCACCCCGTCCGAGCCGAGCCCGACCCGCACTCCGTGCTCGCGCAGCTTCGCGATCGGCAGGACGAGGGACTCGTTCGGCGCGACCGTCGTCAGGGAGATGTCCTGCTCTCCCAGGTCGGCCGCCATCTTGCCCAGGTCGGTGTCGGAGAGGTTCGGCAGGCAGAAGACGTGGCTGACCGTGACCTTGCCGCGCAGGGAGAGGGCCTTGGTGCGGTCGATGATCGCCCGCAGGACCTCCGTGCCCTTCTCGTCGCGGTCGTGCAGGTGGATGTCCACCCCGACGCCGTGGCGGTCGGCGAGACCGAAGACCAGGTCGAGCTGCTCGTCCATCGCATGGTCGAAGCTGATCGGATCGATGCCGCCGACCAGGTCGATCGAGCCGGAACGGGCCGCCTCCTCAAGGAGTTCCGCCGTTCCGGGGGTCCGGATCACGCCGTGCTGCGGGAAGGCCACGATCTGCACGTCGAGGGCGTCGCGCAGCCGCTCGCGGGCCGCGTTCACGCCCTCGACCCCTGCCAGGTCGTAGGCGGGCGCCACGTCCACGTGGGCGCGCATCGCGCGGGTGCCGCGGGTCACGGCGTGGGACATCAGGCCGTACGCGCGCTCGCCGACGGGCCGCTGCTGGCTCTTGAAGATCTCCACGTCCTGGGCGCAGTAGTCGGCGATGCCGCTCGCCGGCTTCCGCGAGACCCAGGAACTGCCCCATGTCGTCTTGTCCGGATGGATGTGGGCGTCCACGAGCGAGGGCAGGGCGACGCGCCCGCCGCCGTCGATCACCTTGGCGCCCTTGGGTGCCCGGTCGTCCGTGATCCGGCCGTCGACCACCGTCAGGTCCACGGGGTTCTTCGCGCCGAAAGGACGGACGTTACGGAACACGACGGCCTTGGGGTGCTTGCCGTCGCCGTGGGGAGCGGCGGCGGCCGGGGTGGCGGCCGAAAGAGCGGCGCCGGTACCCGCGAGGGCTGCGGCACCGGCGAGTACGCCGCGACGGGAGAGGGGCGTCATGGAGGTCTCCTTCAGAGGTGGGGGACTCGGTGGCTCGGTCGGGTTCAGAGCGCGATGCCCGAACGGACCACGCGTACGGGCTTCTTGAGGACCGTCACGTCGGACAGCGGGTCGCCGTCCACGAGGAGCACGTCGCCGGCGAAGCCGCGCGCGAGGCGGCCCGCCGTGCGGTCGAGGCCGAGCAGCTTCGCGGCGCCCGTGGTGGCCGTGCGGATCGCGTCGAGCGCGGAGAGCCCCGCCGCGTGCATCAGCTCCACCTCGCGGCCGATGGGCTTGATCTTCCCGCCGGACGAGTCCGTGCCGGCCGCGAGCGGCACGCCGAGCTCGTGCGCGGCGAGCACGGCCCGCTTCAGGACCGGCAGGTACTGGCGCCCGCGCTCCGCGAGCACCGGGTCCGACGACTCGGCGAGACCGGCGATCGCGGTGAGGGTCGGCGTGAAGTACGTTCCCCTGCGCCGCATCTCGTGCAGCGTGCGCTCGCCGACGAAGGCGCCGTGCTCCAGCGAGCGGATGCCCGCCATGACGGCGTCGTGGCAGCCCTTCTCGCTGTAGCTGTGGCAGAGCACGCCCTTGCCGCCGCGCCGGGCCGCCGCGACCACGGCGGACAGCTGCTCGCGGTCGTACACCTGGGCCAGCGGATCCTGCTCGGGCAGGCCCGCCCGCTCGTTGACGCGGGTCTTGATGACGTCGGCGCCACGGGCGAGGTTGACCTCGACGACGCGGCGCAGCGCCTGGGGCGAGCGCACGCCGTCACGCAGCTTGGCCAGCGGGGTCAGCTCCGGGTCGGCGAGGATCGTGTCGCCCAGGTCGGGCGTGACGAAGATTCCGGCGGCGCGCAGCCGCGGTGCCTGCTCGGGTGCCTCACGGGCCAACTGCCGTACGGCGATGTCCTGGTAGAAGTTGGTCGAGCCACTGCGGGCGCTGGTCGCGCCGAACCGCACCGCGTCGCGCGCCTCGGCGGCGGTGTTGAGGTGGATGTGGGCCTCGACGAGTCCGGGCAGGATCCAGTGCCCGTGCGCGTCGAGCACCTCGGCGCCTTCGGGCACATCGGCCCGGCCGCGCCTGCCCGCCGAGCGGACGACGCCGTCCACGATGACGACCACCGCGTCCTCGGTCACCTCTCCGGTCGCGGGGTCGAGGAGTGTGCCGCCCTCGATGACCAGATCGCCACCGGCCTGCCCCCGCCTCTGCCCCTCGCGCGCGGCGGCGTTCGCCTGAGGCGCGGTGGCGGTCAGCGCGGCCGTGGTCCCGGCGAGCGCGGCCGCACCCGCGAGGACACCACGCCGGGTGAGCCGGGAGGAGGGCGGAGGGATGGACTCGACGCACATGGGGCTGCTCCAGGGCGGGTTGCGGAGGGAACGCGTCCGGAGTTTGTATACCAAGCTGGAGTGGCCCGCAAGGAGGGGCGAGGGAATGTGCGGGTTTGTGCAGGGTGCAGCTCAGAGTGATGGTGAGGTTCGGGGTTTTTGGTATACAGCGCGTTCCGGTGTGAAGAGGTGCTCTTCGCTGTTAAGAGGTGCTCTCCTCGAAGAGCGACCGCAGCGCCACCACCTGGCTGTCCCGTACGTGCAGCAGCGTGCTCGCCGCCGCCGTCTCCTCGTCGCCCGACGCGATCTGCCGGTAGATGAGGTCGTGCTGGGCCCGCATGTGGTCCGGCTCGACCCGCATGCCGAACAGGAGCTGGAGCTGCCAGCTCAGCTGCTCCATCGTGCGGGCGAGGAGGGGATTGCCGGAGAGGGTCACGATGCCCTCGTGGAACGCCGTGTGCGCGGCGACCTCGCGCGGCCCGTCGTCCACGTCCGACGCCTGCTCCGCCTGGCCGAGCGTGGCCCGCAGCGCGGCGAGCCCCGGTGGCTCATCCGGCGCGCTCGCCGCCACCCGGCGCGCGGAGAGCCGGGACGCCTGGACAGCGAGCGGCTCCCACACCTCGTACAAGTGCCGCACATCGGCGGGTTCCAGGCGCCGGACCCGCACCCCGCTGTGCGGAAGCAGCTCAAGGAGGCCCTCGGCGACCAGCGCGCGCATCGCCTCCCGCACGGGGACCCGCGACATCCGCAGCTCCTCGGCGACCTCGCGCTCCACCAGGCGCGCGCCCAGCGGATAGCGGCGGTCCACGATGCGCTGCCGGACGGCCTCGCGCGCCTGGGCGCTCAACGAAACCCGTTCCGCACCGCCCGCCGTACCGCCCTCCCTGCTGCCCGCCACGTGCACCGTCCTCCGTTCGGCCTGCCTGCCGTGGAGGATACGGGGCGGGCCGGGCGGAGTGGTTCAGCTCTCGGCGCGCCGGTCCACGTACTCGAAGACCGTGCCGTCCGGGTGCATCGCGATGAGGTTGCGACCCGCCGGGGTCGCGATGGGGCCCGCGACGACCTTGGCGCCGGACGCGTTCAGAACGGCGTACGCCTCGTCGACGTTCTCCACGGCGATCGTCGCGGAGACCTTCCGGAGGATCTCGATCTCCTTCTCGGGCCCGCTCATCAACAGGAAGCAGCCGATCGCCGCGACGGACACGCCCCCACGCTCGAAACGCTGCGCGGGGCTGCCCGAGAGACGTTCGTAGAAGGCGACCGAGGACTCCAGGTCCTCGACGCAGATGCGCAGCGTGGTTCCCAGGATTTCCATACCGGCGAGCCTAGTTGGCCGGGCCCCCATCCGTGATCGTTTCCTAGGACTTCCGGGACTTCCACCCCGTGGCGGCCACCACATCGGCCGCGATGTCCCCGATCTGCCGCCCGTCCGTCGCGACGCGGTGTGTGCCGTCGGCCGCGTGCTCCTCCGGGCGCCGGGCCATGAACGCGCCCCCGCGCAGCTGCTGTTCGAGCTCCGAGCCCAGCTCACGGGCGGTGAGCCGCTCCTCGCCGGTGGCGTCGGACGCCGTGAGGAGTACGCGGATGAGGCCCGCGCCCCCTCATGCGACCCGGTACTCCTCGACTTCCTCCGTGCGCCGCAGCTCCAGACCGTGGCCGATGCCGCCGTCGGGTCGGACGACGCCGCCCGTCGGGTCGAGGGCGCCGTCGAAGAACATCGACTCGACCCGCACATGGTCGTGCAGCCACTCGATGTGCCGCAGATTCGGTACGCACGCGGCGACCGCGGCATGCGCGTGCGGGGCGCAGCGGGCCGAGACCTCGATCCCGTGCGCCTGCGCGAGTGCCGCCGCGCGCAGCCACTCGGTCAGGCCGCCGCAGCGGGTCGCGTCCAGTTGGAGGCAGTCCACGGAGGGGATCATCCGCGCGAAGTACGAGAGGTCGTAGCCGTACCCGCCGGCCGCCACGTCGCAGACCAGCGCGTCCCGCGCAAGGGCGAGCCCCCGCAGGTCGTCCGAGGGCACCGGCTCCTCGAACCAGCCCACACCGTGTTCGGCGAGCACCCGGCCCACCCGGATCGCCTGTTTGCGGGTGTAGCCGCCGCTCGCGTCGACGTACAACTCGGCCTGCGCGCCGATGACGTCACGCGCGGTGCGCACCCGCAGCACGTCGCGGGCGGCCGCCCGGCCCCAGGCCTCACCGACCTTGATCTTCACGCGGGGTATGCCCTGGCCGTGCACCCAGCCGTTGAGCTGGGCCGCCAGATGCGTGTCGTGGTACGTCGTGAAGCCTCCGCTCCCGTAGACGGGGACCTCGTCGCGGGCCGCGCCCAGGAGACGTACGAGCGGGATCTCCAGGAGGCGTGCCTTCAGGTCCCACAGGGCGATGTCGATCGCCGACATGGCGCACGAGGCGGCACCGGGGCGGCCGGTGTCGCGGATCGCCTTCGTCATCGCCGTGTGCGCGGCGGGGATGTCGAGCGCGTCGAGGCCCGTGACGGCCGGGATGAGCTGCTCGGCCATCAGGGGCACGGTGGCCGCGGGTGCGTAGGTCCAGCCCGTGCCCGTCGCGTCTCCCGCGGTCACCTCGACGATCACGATGGTCGTGCTCTCCCAGGCGAGGGTGCCGTCCGCCTCGGGGGCGTCCGCGGGCACCAGGTAGGCGGACATGGCCGGGATTTCGATGGGCACTGCGTCCTTCATCGGGACCGTCCTGGATCGCGAGCGGGGGGGAGATGGGGGTGGGGGCCGCGGGGGAGGAGCGGCATCGGATCGCGCCCCGTTCACCTGCGGCGGCGCCTCGTACGGGTATCCCCGGGCCCGGCGGTCAAACGGCGTCCGCGTCGGGCCGGGCCGCCGGATTCCGGGGGAGTCCGGCGGGGTTCGGCTGAGTTTGACGGCGGTGCGCCGGGGCAATCGGGAGGTCCCGCGTGCCAGGGTCGTCGGGAGGACGCGCGCGGAAGGAACCGGCGGCCGACGCGGCCGGCGGACCGCCGGCCGCGAGCCCGCACCCAAGGAGGAGCCGCCATGACAAGCAAGGAAACCGCCCCGCTCGCCAGGCAGCTGCGGGTCGACTCCGTCCGGGCCGCGGATGCCGCGGGATCCGGGCACCCCACCTCCTCGATGTCCGCGGCCGACCTGATGGCGGTGCTCCTGGCGCGCCACCTGCACTACGACTTCGACCGGCCCGACCACCCCGGCAACGACCGCTTCATCCTCTCCAAGGGACACGCCTCGCCCCTCCTGTACGCGGCGTACAAGGCGGCGGGCGCGGTCACCGACAGCGAGCTGCTGACCTTCCGCAAGCAGGGCAGCCGCCTGGAAGGGCATCCGACGCCCCGCCGCCTTCCGTGGGTCGACGTCGCCACCGGCTCCCTCGGCCAGGGGCTCCCCGTCGGCGTCGGCATGGCCCTTTCGGGCAAGCGGCTCGACCGGATCCCCTACCGGGTCTGGGTGCTGTGCGGCGACAGCGAACTGGCGGAGGGCTCGGTGTGGGAGGCCGTCGAGCACGCGGGGTACGAGCACCTGGACAATCTGACCGCCATCGTCGACGTCAACCGCCTGGGGCAGCGCGGCCCCACCCGCCACGCGTGGGATCTCGACGCCTACGCCCGCCGTCTTACCGCCTTCGGCTGGCATGTCGTCGAGATCGACGGCCACGATCTGGACGAGGTCGAGCGCGCCTTCGGGGAGGCACGCTCGACCACCGGGCAGCCCACGGCGATCCTCGCCCGCACCGTCAAGGGCAAGGGCGTCGCCTCCGTCGAGGACCGCGAGGGCATGCACGGCAAGCCGCTGCCGGACGCGGAAGCGGCGATCGAGGAGCTGGGCGGCGTACACGACGTGCGTGTCGAGGTGCGCAAGCCCGCCGCCGCGCGGGCACTGCACGCGACGCGCACCGGCCATCTGGAGCTGCCGCGCCACGAGGTGGGCGACTTGGTCGCCACCCGCACCGCCTACGGCCAGGCGCTCGCCGCGCTCGGTACCGCGCGCGGCGACGTCGTGGCCCTCGACGGGGAGGTCGGCGACTCGACGCGGACCGAGTACTTCGGCAAGGAACACCCCGAGCGCTACTTCGAGTGCTACATCGCCGAGCAGCAACTCGTGGCCGCCGCCGTGGGGTTGGCGGCCCGCGGCTGGGTCCCGTACGCGTCGACGTTCGCCGCCTTCCTCACCCGCGCCCACGACTTCATCCGCATGGCGGCGATCAGCGGCGCGGGCATCAACCTCGTCGGCTCCCACGCGGGCGTCGCCATCGGCCAGGACGGTCCTTCCCAGATGGGCCTCGAAGACCTGGCGATGTTCCGCGCGGTGCACGGCTCGACGGTCCTCTACCCGTGCGACGCGCACCAGACGGGGCAGCTCGTCGCGCAGATGGCGGGTCTCGACGGCGTGCGGTACTTGCGTACGTCGCGTGGGGACACGCCCGTCGTCTACGGGCCCGGCGAGGAGTTCCCCGTCGGCGGCTCCAAGGTCTTGCGTTCTTCCGACGCCGACCGGCTCACGCTCGTCGCGGCGGGCGTGACCGTGCACGAGGCGCTGACCGCCGCCGAGTCCCTGGACCGCGAGGGGATCCAGGTGCGGGTCATCGACCTGTACTCGGTCAAGCCCGTCGACCGCGCGACCCTGCGCGAGGCCGCCGAGCGCACCGGCTGCCTGCTCACCGTCGAGGACCACCGTCCCGAGGGCGGCATCGGCGACGCCGTGTTCGAGGCCTTCGGCGACGGGGGCCCGGTGCCGCGCCTGGTGCGGCTCGCGGTGAACACGATGCCGGGCTCGGCGTCCCCCGACGAGCAGCTGCACGCGGCCGGCATCGACGCCGAGTCCATCGCGGCGGCGGCCCGACTGCTCGTGGAGCAGGCGGTCGTACGGTGAGGCCGGTCAGTGCCGCTCGGGATCCGGGGACCGCTCCTTGGACGTGGACCGCTCCTTGGACGTGGGCCGCGCCCTGAACGTGGACCGCGCCCTGAACCAGGCGTTGGCCGTGGGCCGGAACATCAGGACCATCGCCCCGAGCACCGCGCTCAGATGCAGCACGCGGCTCGCGCCGAACAGTACGTCCACCACTCCCAGATCCCGGAAGGCGTCCCCCAGGGTGTGCCCGTCGGCCAGCCACCGCACGGGCTCGATCACCAGGGACAGCGTGCCGAGGACTCCGAGCCCCACGGCGAGCGTCAGACGGGCCCAGTTCCGGCCGCGGCGCAGCTGGACGGCGAGCAGAACGGCCGCCGAGAAGACGGTCATCCGCAGGAGGAGGCCGCCCGCGATCTCCCCTGCGGAGGTGTCGCCTTCGGCGACAAGACGGCCGACCATGAGCACCGTCTCGAAGAAGCCCGCCACGACCGCGGTGATCCAGAGTGCGAACGCGGCGTGGACGGGCGGGGGAGCGGCGGCGGGTTCGCCACCGCCCGACCGCTCCCGTACCCGGTGCCCGGGAAATCTCCGCGTTCCGTTCGCCATGGCGCGCCTCGCTCACTACGGTCCGACCTGAACCGTCTTTCTGAATCCTTCCGGCGTACGCGGCCCGGGGCACGCCTGTCGGCCCCCGTCCTCAGGTGTTGTCAGCACCCCTGTGCAGCATGAAAGGAACCCCACATGACCAGCGCACGAACGCTGCGGGCGGGACGCCGCACCGTACAGCTGCACCGCCCCGACAAGGTCCTCTTCCCTGCCGAGGGCGAGGGCGCCGAGGGTGAGGGCGGAGGCGGGGGCGGCTCGGCGGGCTATACGAAGGGGGACCTCGCCGACTACTACCGGGCCGTCGCCCCGTTCATGCTGCCCCACCTGCGCGGCCGACCCCTGATGCTGGAGCGGCACCCGGACGGCGTCGGCGGGCCCCGCTTCATGCAGAAGGACACTCCCGACCACTACCCGGACTGGATCACCCGGGCCGAGGTCGCCAAGGAGGGCGGCACCGTCACCCACACCGTGTGCGACGACACCGCCACGCTCCTCTACCTCGCCGACCAGGCCTGCCTCACTCTGCACCGCTGGACGTCCAGGGTCGGCGGCGTCGGCGGTGTCACCCATCCCGACCGGCTCGTGTTCGACCTCGATCCGGCCAAGGACGACTTCGGCCAGGTGCGCGAGGCGGCGCGGCTCGTGGGTGAGCTGCTCGACCACATCGGCCTGCCGTCCGCCCTGATGACCACGGGCTCACGCGGCCTGCACGTCATCGTGCCCCTGAACGGCCGCCACGACTTCGACGACGTACGCGCCTTCGCCAAGGACGTCGCCGAGACCCTCGCCCGGGCCCGCCCCGAGCAGCTCACCACGGCCGCCCGCAAGAAGGACCGCGGCGACCGCCTCTACCTCGACGTGCAGCGCAACGCGTACGCGCAGACCGCCGTCGCCCCCTTCTCCGTCCGTGCCAGGCCCGGCGCCCCGGTCGCCGTGCCCGTCGCCTGGGACGACCTCGACGACCCCGCGCTCGGGGCGCGGCGCTGGAGCATCGCGGACGCAGCAGAGCAGGCCCGCACCGATCCCTGGGCGGGCCTGCTGCGTTCGGGGCGCGCCCTGGGACCGGCGCGCCGCAAGCTGCGTGCGTTGAGCGGATGAGTACGGCTACCACCGTGCGACGGCTACCACCGGTACCAGCGAGACCTCGTCCCGGTCGCCGTCGTGCTGCGCATCAGGAACCCGACCAGCCAGATGACCAGCACGGCGATGGCGACCCACCAGAGAATCTTCACGGCGAACCCCGCACCGAAGAGCAGCAGGGCCAGCAGAAGGACGAGCAGAATAGGAACCATAGTGTCTTACCTCCTGCTACCCCGGGTATCCCCAACCAGCCGCTCTACGCAGGGAATTGAGAACCTGTGAGTGACGCCACGCGATAGGTGGGGCAGACGTCACGCGCTTCCCGCCGGACGCCACACGTCACTTCCGGCAGAGGATCTCTCCGTGCAGCACGGCGAACCAGCCGTCGTCGCGCTCTCCCCACTCCCGCCACGCGTCGGCGATCGCCCGCAGCTCACCGGCGTCGGCGTGCCCGCCGTCGACCGCGAGTCCGGCGTACGCGGAGGCGACCGTGCGGTCCGCCCAGAGCCCGCTCCACCAGGCGCGCTCCTGTGCCGTGCTGTAGCACCAGGTGCTCGCACTCGCGGTGACGTCGTCGAAACCGGCCTCCAGCGCCCAGGACTTGAGACGGGGGCCCGCGTCCGGTTCGCCGCCGTTGGCGCGGGCCACCCGCCGGTACAGGTCGAGCCAGCCGTCCATGACGGGGGAGTTCGGGTACCAGCTCATCGCCGAGTAGTCCGCGTCGCGTGCGGCGACGATGCCGCCCGGCGCGCAGACGCGGCGCATCTCGCTCAGGGCGCGCACCGGGTCGCCGACGTGCTGGAGCACCTGATGTGCGTGGACGACACAGAAGGAGTCGTCCGGGTAGTCCAGGGCGTGTACGTCGGCGACGGCGAACTCCACGTTCCCCAGGCCCCGTTCGGCCGCCGTCGCGCGGGCGCGGTCCAGGATGCCGGGCGCGTGGTCGACGCCCGTGACATGGCCGTCGGGGACGAGCGCGGCCAGGTCGGCGGTGATGGTGCCCGGGCCGCAGCCGATGTCCAGGATTTTCATGTGCGGCTTGAGTGAATCGACGAGGTAGGCGGCCGAGTTGGCGGCGGTCCGCCAGGTGTGGGAGCGCAGGACGGACTCGTGGTGTCCGTGCGTGTAGACGGCGGTCTCCTCCGGCATGACGGGAACTCCTTCACGTTCGCTGCCGCTCGCTGCGGTGGATCGAACGGTACGCCGCCATGTCGAATAATGAGACCCGCGTATCACTATGTGGTCAACGGTGATGGCAACGACCCCCAGCCACCGGTCGGCGGCCACCGGTCGGCGTCGAAAACCGACCCTGAATCGTGGGCTGGGAGAGGAGGCCCGGGACGGGGGAGATGAAACGCATTTGCAGCAACGCGCACCCCCCACAGACAATCTCCGCATGGGACATCTGGAAGCCGCGCACATCGAGTACTACCTGCCGGACGGCCGAGCCCTGCTCGGTGATGTCTCCTTCCGTGTCGGCGAGGGTTCGATCGTCGCCCTCGTCGGGGCGAACGGCGCGGGCAAGACCACCCTGCTCCGTCTCATCTCGGGCGAGATCCAGCCGCACGGCGGCTCCGTCACCGTCAGCGGCGGCCTCGGCGTCATGCCGCAGTTCGTGGGCTCCGTACGCGACGAGACGACCGTGCGCGACCTGCTCGTCTCCGTGTCGAACCCCCGCATCCGCGAGACCGCGAAGGCCATGGACGTCGCCGAACACCTGATCATGACCGTCGACGACGAGGCCGCCCAGCTCCAGTACGCCCAGGCGCTCTCCGACTGGGCCGAGGCACATGGCTACGAGGCCGAGACGCTCTGGGACATGTGCACCACCGCCGCGCTCGGCATCCCGTACGACAAGGCGCAGTTCCGCGAGGTGCGCACCCTCTCCGGCGGTGAGCAGAAGCGCCTGGTGCTCGAAGCCCTGCTGCGCGGCGGCGACGAGGTGCTGCTCCTTGACGAGCCGGACAACTACCTCGACGTACCCGGAAAGCGCTGGCTCGAAGAGCGCCTCGGCGAGACGCGCAAGACCGTCCTCTTCGTGTCGCACGACCGCGAGCTCCTCTCCCGCGCCGCCGAGAAGATCGTCAGCGTCGAGCCGGGGCCCGCGGGCGCCGACGCCTGGGTGCACGGCGGCGGCTTCTCCACGTTCCACGAGGCGCGGAAGGAACGGTTCGCGCGCTTCGAGGAGCTGCGCAGGCGCTGGGACGAGAAGCACGCCCAGCTGAAGAAGCTCGTGCTCAGCCTGCGGCAGGCCGCCTCGATCAGCCATGAGCTCGCCTCGCGGTACGCCGCCGCGCAGACCCGCCTCCGTAAGTTCGAGGAGGCGGGACCGCCGCCCGAGCCGCCGCGCGAGCAGGACATCACCATGCGGCTGCACGGCGGGCGCACCGGCATCCGGGCCATCACCTGCAAGGGCCTTGAGCTGACCGGTCTCATGAAGCCCTTCGACCTGGAGGTCTTCTACGGCGAGCGCGTCGCCGTCCTCGGCTCGAACGGCTCCGGCAAGTCGCACTTCCTGCGCCTCCTCGCCGGCGGCGACGTCTCGCACACCGGCGACTGGAAGCTCGGCGCGCGCGTGGTGGCAGGACACTTCGCGCAGACCCACGCCCACCCGGAGCTCTTCGGCCGCACGCTCCTGGACATCCTGTGGCGCGAGCACGCCCAGGCCAAGGGGCCCGCCATGTCACGCCTTCGCCGGTACGAGCTCACCGGCCAGGCCGAGCAGCGCTTCGAGCGGCTCTCGGGCGGCCAGCAGGCGCGCTTCCAGATCCTGCTCCTGGAGCTGGAGGGCTCCACCGCCCTGCTGCTCGACGAGCCCACCGACAACCTCGACCTGGAGTCGGCCGAGGCGCTCCAGGAAGGTCTTGAGGCGTACGAGGGGACCGTGCTCGCCGTGACGCACGACCGCTGGTTCGCCCGCTCCTTCGACCGCTACCTCGTCTTCGGCAGCGACGGTCTCGTACGCGAGACGCAGGAGCCGGTGTGGGACGAGCGGCGGGTGGAGCGCAAGCGGTGACGTCTTCCGGCTTCCGGCAGAATCGCGGGCGATAGCGGCTCTGTCGGCTTCTGCCGCCTTCCGTCTTCCGGAAGAACCACAACCGGTAGCGCCTCCCGGCTCCAGGAGGACAATGGTGGGTATGGCAGACACGACTGGTACAGCGGGCCCGTCCGACCCGGCGGGCCACCCGCTCCTCGCCCGACACTCGGCCGCCATCGAACTGTTCACCGACCGCGTGCACGCGGTCGGGGCCGACCAGTGGGACGCGTCGACACCGTGCACCGACTGGTCCGTGCACGACCTCGTCAACCACCTCACCACCGAGCAGCTCTGGGTGCCCTCGCTCGTCCGCGACGGCGCCACCATGGAATCCGTCGGCGACGCCTTCGACGGCGACATGCTCGGCCCCGACCCGGTCGCCTCCTGGGACACGGCGGCCGCCGCGGCGGGCGAGGCGTTCCGTGAGCCGGGTGCCATCGACCGCACGGTCCACCTCTCCTTCGGTGACAGCGCAGCGGAGTTCTACCTCGGGCAGATGATCACTGACCTCGTCGTGCATGCCTGGGACCTGTCCCGGGCGATCGGCGCGGACGAGAAGCTTCCGGATGATCTCGTCACCTTCTCCCTGCGGGAAACCAAGCCGTACGCTGCGGACTTGGCGAAGAGCGGGGTCTTCGCCCCGGCCGTGGAGCCACCTCAGGGCGCCGACGCGCAGACGGAGCTCCTGAACCTGCTGGGGCGCCAGGTGTAGCCACGGGGGAGAGCGATGGAGGTCGGGGGAGCGAGTGAGTCACGCGTGAGCGACGAGGCATGGGAAACGTCCTTCAGAAGCGCGGACGTGGGCGAGGCACGGAAGATGATCGGTGCCGCGTTCTACAACAACTTCATGGATGTCATCGACCGGCCGCGCGACTTCCGGGCCGAGTTCGACATCGGGCAGCTCGGCGCGCTCACCGTCGGCGAGCTGAGCTGCGGCGCCGATGTGCGGATGCGGCTCGGCGAACTGGGCGCCTACCACGTGAACATCCTGCTCGGCGGGCAGATGAGCTTCCGGCAGGGCGGCGGCGCGTGCATGGTCGCGACGGCGGAACGGGCCGGGGTGTTCCAGCCCGTCGGAGACACGGTGGTGGAGCGGTGGTCCGGCGACTGCCGGATCCTCGCGGTGAAGATGGACCGCGAGACGCTCGACCAGCGCCTGGAACGGCTCATCGGGCGGCCCGTCCGCGCCCCGCTGACGCTCGCCCCCGAACTCGACACCACCCGAGGCCCGGGCCGCGGGTGGGCCCGGCTCGTCACGGCGGTCTTCGAGGAGCTGCGCGAGGAGCCCGACGCTTCGCAGGCCAAGGCATCGCTCTATACGTCGCCGCTGGTCGCAGCCCCCCTCCAGGAGGCGATCCTGAACGGGCTGCTGCTCGCCGTCGAGCACCCCTTCCGTGACGAACTCACCGCTCCGGCAAGGAAGCTGCGCCCGGCGCCGGTGAAGCGCGCGATGGACGCCGTCGAGGAGCGGCCCGAGCATCCGTTCACGCCTGCCGGGCTCGCAGCCGAGGCGCGGGTCGGGGTGCGCTGGCTCCAGGAGGCGTTCCGCCGCTACGTGGGCATGTCGCCGATGGCGTACGTACGGGACGTACGGCTGACCCGCGTGCGTGACGAACTGCGGGCGGCGGAGCCCGGCACGCTCAGCGTGAGCGAGGTGGCACACCGGTGGGGCTTCAGTCATCTGGGGAGATTCGCCGAGCAGTACCACGCCCGGTTCGGGGAGCTGCCGTCCCAGACGCTGCGGAGCTGATCGGCCGCAACCGAACTGCTGCGGAGCTGAACGGCCGCGACTGAACCGCGGTGGAGGTGAACCGTGCGCTATGCGGACACTGGCCGCGCTCAGCGGATCGTCGCTGTGGCGTAACTGACTTATCGTTTCACCTGTCACCGGCTGGGCCGGTCGCTGCCCACGGGGCCTCAACCCGCCCCAGGGGCACGGCCGTGACGGACCACCGGAGATGTTCCGGCCCGGCCTCAGGCCGGGCCGGGCCCCGAAGCGGGTCCGGTCGCTCCCCTCGCACAATCCGTGCAACCGGACCCGCTCCCTCGGCCGGGCCGGGACCCCGCCCGGCCGAGGGCCGGGTCAGCGGACTGAACTGGAGTGCGAACAGCTGTGGAGGCCGCACCCCGGCTCAGGCCGACGGCGCAGAGCTCGGAGATCAGAACTCAGAACTCAGGCCGACGCGGCGAGATCCCCGAGCGTCACCATCCCCACCGGCTGTCCGTTCTCGACGACCGGCAGCCTGCGCACGGCGTATTCGAGCATCAGACTGACGGCCGACGCCACGGCGTCATCCGGAGCGACCATCACCGGGTTCGGGGTACAGACGGCCTGCGCGCTGACGGTGAGGGGATCGGCGCCGTCGGCCACGGCGCGCAGCGTGATGTCCCGGTCGGTGAGCACACCGACCACCCGGCCCGCCGTGGCCACCAGGACATGGCCGGTGTCCTGCGCGCGCATCAGCTGAGCCGCTTCGACCAGCGAGGCGTCGGGGCCTACCGCCACGACGCCCGGTGTCATGACGTCCCTTACGACTGCAGCCATGATGGGGCCTTTCCCTGCGGGGGTGACTGGTCCCGCCGCAGTACCCGTGTGAGACCGGTCCATGCGGGTTCGCAGGGAGGGAAGTGAGGAGACCGGCACAGGGTCCGGTCGCGGCCCGTGTTTGTCCCCGGGGCCTCGGGGCAGGCGAAGTGGACAGTGCTTCGGAACGGAGGCACGTCCGTGGGTGCGGCTCGAGCACGCCCCGGGTGTGCCCCGTCGCGATCTCGCGCGCATCCCACGGTGACTCTTCAACCCAAGGCACCCACAGGGAGTTGCGACGCATCATGCGATCCGAAGCGCGACAGACGAAGCGACGTCCGCACGACGACGCCCCCGACACCGCAGCCGCCTTCCGCAGGCTCACCGAGATGCCGCACGGTCCCGAACGCGACGCGCTGCGCCAGGAGTTGGTCAAGGCCTGGCTGCCGATGGCCGAGCGGCTCGCGGGCCGGTTCCGCAACCGCGGTGAAGCGCTCGACGACCTGCGTCAGGTCGCGGCCCTCGGCCTGGTCAAGGCCGTCGACCGGTACGACCCCGAGCGCGGCAGCGCCTTCGAGAGCTACGCCGTGCCGACCGTCACCGGCGAGATCAAGCGGCACTTCCGCGATCACATGTGGAGCCTCCATGTGCCGCGCCGTGTACAGGACTTGCGCAACCGGGTCCGGTTCGCCCGCCAGGAGCTGACGCAGACCGTCCCAGGGCGTGCGCCGACCCTCGCCGAGATCGCCGAGAAGGCACAGCTGTCCCAGGAGGACGCGGCCGCCGGTCTTGAGGCGCTCGAAAGCTTCACCGCGCTATCCCTGGACGCCGAACTCCCGGGCAGCGAGGACGGATACGCGCTGCGGGACGCACTCGGCGCGCCCGACCCCGCGCTCGACGTCGTCATCGACCGCGAGGCCGTCAAGCCGCGCATCGCCGCACTGCCCGAGCGGGAACGCGACATCCTCTACATGCGGTTCTTCGGCGGCATGACACAGAGCCGCATCGCCGAGCAGCTCGGCATCTCCCAGATGCACGTCTCCCGCCTGATCAGCCGCTGCTGCGACCGGCTGCGCGACCAGGTCATGCAGGACGCGGCCTAGTTGCTGCCCGGGACCTGGGGGTGGGGGCTCGTCCGACGGGCCATGGCCAGCGCGATGTGCCGTGACATCACGTCGACCGTCTGCGCCTCGGCCATCGAGAAGGCGAGCCGCGCCCCACTCCTGAACAGCGTGAGGACACCCTCCACCGGACCGTCCGAGCGCCCTCTCAGCGGCACGCAGAGCAGGGACGTCACCTGCGCGCGTACGAGGACGGGGGCGCCGGACGAGTCGAGGCCGAAGGCCTCCGGGTCCTCCGGACGGACCTGGAGCACAGGGGCCCCGCCGCGTGCCGCCTCGGCGACGAGGGGGCACGCGGCGGGTGCCTGCGCGAGGACCTCGTCGACCGGGGCGTCCGCAGGTCCAAGGACGGTCGTACGCCGCTGTCGCGCGGCACCCTCGTCGGCTATCACCCAGTCCGCGAACCGCGGGTGCAGGACACCGGCCGCCCGTTCGAGGACGGCCGCGCGGTCCCCGGCGGGAGCGGTGAGCAGGGCGGTGGTCATGGCGTCCGCCAGGTCGAGGCGGGCCGCGTGCCGGGTCGTCTCGACGAGGTCGGGGGCGGGAGCCGGGGCCTCGTGCGGCGCTGTCCGGGAGCCTGTGGGCTTCGCGTCGGGCCGCGCGCCGGGCTGCAGCACCACCAGGACCGCCGTGCGCGGCTCCGTCCCGGGCCGCAGCGCGGTGAGCGTCGCGCGGACCGGGAGGCGCGGATCGCGCTGGAGGTGGACGGTGAGGCTGCGGTCGCCGTCGCCGCGGGCGACCGCAGCGGTCTGCGAGCGGAACGCGACCCGGTCCGCGTGCAGCAGGAATCCGGTCAGGGGCTTGCCGGTCGCGTATCCGGCGCGTACGCCCGTGAAGCCGGTCGCCGCGAAGTTCATCCGCCGGACCACCGATTCCCGGTCGATCAGGGCGACGGGCAGGGGGAGGCGCTGGAAAAGGGCCCGCAGCAGCCGCTCCTCGTCCCGGTCGGGCACGCCGCCGCCAAGACGACCGTCCGAGGCGAGCTGTTCGTAGAGTGGCATCAACTGGTCCGCGACATGGTCGAGTTCGAAAATCGCCGCGTCAAGGACCGTGCCGAGATCGTCCGTCGGTACGGAGCGGGCTGACTTCAACTCGGTGACACGGCGCATGAAATCCGCGATGTCTTCACCGAACTCCTCCGTTTTGGCCATGTGTCGAACGTATCTGCAACGGCCGTTTTCCGGGTGGCCTCACGGGAAGGCGCAGGGAAGACTCGCGGCGAAGAAGAGGGAAGAAGAGGAAAGAAGGAGGAGGAAACCACCATGCCCCTCTTACCGGAACCGAATCTGGCAGGGCCGGAGTCGGCGATGCCGGGACGCAGGCTCTCGGAACTGGCCGAACAGGCCGTGCGCTGCACCACCGCGTGCTGCGGCGCGGGCACGACCGTGTCGGAGGGCGGCAGCGAGCACCCCGCGTCGGTGACCCACCCGGACCTGGCCGGTCTCGTCGCCGTCCAGTTGAGTTCGGGTGACGGACCCATACCGGCCGCGCACGAGCGGGGCGGGCCGGTGGAGACCGGTGACCTGCTGCGGGACGAACGGTGGCCCGAGTACCGCGCCATGGCGCTCGACTCCGGCGTACGCTCCAGCGTCACGCTCCCCTTCCAGTGCGCGGGGCTCACGGTGACCCTGACCCTGTTCAGCTTCCGCCCCGACACCCTGGACGACGTCCGGCACGGCCCCGCCCAGGCGCTCGGCGACCTCGCCACGACCGGCCTGGTCCGTGACCGCCGCTACCACGCGGCCCTCACCGAACTGGACCACCTCGGCACGGCCCTGCGCACCCGCCCCGTGGTCGACCAGGCCTGCGGCATCATCATGCACGTCCTGACCTGCGATGCGGACAAGGCCTTCACGATGCTGCGCCGCATCTCCCAGACCACGAACCGCAAGCTGGCCGATGTCGCGGCGGCGGTGGTGGAGAAGCGGGGCAAGGGCCTCGAGCGCGAGCTTGCGGGGCTCGCCGCCGAGGAGGGAAACCACTCGGCCGGAGGCTCCCGCGCGCGCTGAGCGGCCCGTCGCGTTTCGATGGGTTCATGCGGACGGAATCCGAAGGCCGTGGCCCTGTCCGGTACGGGCCTCCTCTGCCGGAGCCGGGCCTGCCTGTGCTGCCCGAGCTGTCCGCCGTGCTCGCCGGTGCCGCGGGCCGTGCCCATGCCGAACCGCCTGGCGCCGGCCCCGCCCTCCTGGACGCCGCGAGCGGCTACTGGGCCCGGCGCGGCCTCCCGGTGGAGCGCGGCCAGGTCGTCGCCGCGCCCGGAGCCGCACCCCTGCTCCTCGCGCTGACCGCCGCGCTCGGCGGCGGCGACGTCCTGCTCCCGCGCCCCTGCCCGGCCTGGTGGGCGCCGCAGGTACGACTGCTCGGCCGGTCGGTGTACCACGTTCCTACGCCCGCCGAATGCGGCGGCGTCCCCGATCCGTACGCCCTCCTGGAGACCGTCCGCCGCATCCGCGCCGAAGGAGGCACCCCGCGCCTGCTCGTGCTCTCCGTCGCCGACGACCCGACGGCCACCGTGCCGCCGCCGGACGTGCTGCACGAAGCCGTGGAGGCGGCGGCGGACGAGGGGCTGCACATCGTCAGCGACGAGACCTGGCGCGACACCCTGCACCGGCCGCACGACACCTTGCTCATCGGCCCCGCCGAGATGGCCCCCGAACGGGTGACGGTGCTGACCGACCTCTCCGGAGCGTTCCTGCCGCCGGGCTGGCCCGTCGCGGTCGCCCGGTTCCCTTCCGACGCCCGGGGCGCCGCGCTGCGGGCCCGCACCCTGGACGTCCTCACCGCGCTCGGCGCCTGCGTGGCGGCGCCGGTCGGGGCGGTGGCGTCGTACGCCCTGGGCGAGCCGGACGAGGTGACCGGCCGCCTCGCCCGTGCGACCGCCCTGCACGCACGCGTGGCCGCCGCCGCGCACCGGGCGGTTCTCGCCGCGGGCGCGCTGGCCCGGCCCCCACGGGCGGGCCGCCACTTCTACGTGGACCTCGGCCCGCTCCGCCCGGCCCTCGCCGCGCGCGGCGTCGGCGACTCGCAGGACCTGGAGGACTTCCTCGGTGAGCGCCTCGCCATGCCCGCACCAGGCGGCCACCGTTTCGGCGACGAACTGGGGGCGCTGCGCGTACGCCTGTCCACCGGACCCCTCCTCGGCTCAACCCGCGAGGAGCGCCTGACGTCCCTCACCGCACCGGACGCGCTTGAACTGCCGCACGTGGAAAGGGCGTTGAGCATGCTTGGAGCGGCCTTCGGCGATCTCCGCACAGCGGCACAGCGAATGGAGCCTCCTCGGTGACGCAGCAGACGCAGACGCAGCAGACGCAGCGGGACACCGCGCCCGCGGAGGCGAGAGCTACGGACGCCGGGTCCACGGGCGCCGGATCCGCGGCCGTCAGGTCCACGGACGCCAGATCCACGCACGCCGTGCCCAGCCTGCCGACCCCCGACGCCCCTGCCCCGCTCGACCGGGACCGGGATCGGGGCCGACCGACCTCAAGCCCCCTCGCCCCGACCTCCCTCGCCCCACCCCGCACCCCCGGCATCCCCCGACTCTGGCCGAAGTCGTTCGCCGATCGGCTCACCGCGCCGTTGCCCGGGCTGCGTGCCTTCGCGCGGTTCGCGCGCGAGGGGGCCCTGCGGCCCACTCCCGAGGGCCTCGCCGACATCCAGCGGCTGCCATTCGAGCCGGGGCCGCTGCCACGCGTGGACTCCCGCACCGTGGCCGTCACCTGGGTCGGGCACGCGAGCTGGGTCGTACGGATCGGTGGGCTCACCGTTCTCACCGATCCCGTCTGGTCCCGCAAGATCCTCGGCACCCCGGCCCGCGTCACGCCCCCCGGCGTGGCCTGGAGCGCGCTGCCGCGCGTCGACGCCGTCGTCATCAGCCACAACCACTACGACCACCTGGACGCCCCGACCCTCGCCCGCCTCCCCAGGAACACCCCCGTGTTCGTCCCCGCGGGGCTCGGCCGGTGGTTCGCGCGCCGCCGGTTCAGCCGCGTCACCGAGCTCGACTGGTGGGAGGCCGCCGAACTCGCGGGCGTGCGCTTCGACTTCGTGCCCGCTCATCACTGGTCCAAGCGGAGTCTCGTCGACACCTGCCGGACGCTGTGGGGCGGGTGGGTCATCACCGACGGCGAGGGGCGGCGCGTCTATTTCGCGGGCGACACCGGTTACGGCCACTGGTTCGAGCGCATCGGCGCCCGCTACCCCGGCATCGACCTCGCGCTCCTGCCGATCGGCGCCTACCACCCGAGGTGGTGGCTCAGCGACGTCCACTGCGACCCGGAGGAGGCGGTGCGGGCGGCGGCCGACGTCGGGGCGCGCCGCCTCGCCCCGATGCACTGGGGGACGTTCCTGCTGTCGGGCGAGCCGGTCCTTGAACCGCTGACCCGGGTGCGCGGGGCATGGGAGCAGGCGGGACTGCCCCGCGAGGACCTCTGGGACCTGCCGGTCGGCGCGTCCCGGGTGCTCGGCGAGGGGCCCCAGCCCCTCTGCCCCTAGAGCCCTTCTGATGGCCCTAGGGCGCGACCCGCCGCACCTTGCGCCACACCGTCGGCGCCGTGCTGATCAGCACCGTCAGACCGACCGCCACCACCACGCCCTCCCACGGCTCGTCGAAGAGCGAGCCGCCGAGAATGCCGATCAGCTGGTACGTCAGGGCCCAGGCCAGGCACGCGGGCACGTCCCCGCGGGCGAACTCGCGCAGCGGCATCTTCGCCATCAGGCAGGCCAGCATCACCGGAATGCGCCCGGCGGGGACGAGCCGGGAGAGGACGAGGACCAGGACACCGTGTTCCGCGAGCTTCTTCTGCGCCTGCGCGAGACGCTCCTCGGGCGCGCGGTCACGGATCGCCGCGAGCCAGCGCGAGCCGTTCTTCGAGTGCATGCCGCGCCGGCCGAGCCAGTAGAGCGCGATGTCCCCGAGGAACGCGGCGAGCGAGGACACCCCGAACACCACGAGCAGCGTGAGGGGCGCCGTCTGGTGCAGGGCCACCACCGCGGCCGAGCTGACCAGCGCACCCGTGGGCACCACGGGTACCAGCGCGCCCACCAGGATGAGCAGGAACAACGACGGATAGCCGACCGCCTGCTGCGTCGACTCCGGCGTCACCTGCGCCGTCAGGGAGAGGATCACTGAGGCCCACCTCTGGTGATCTCGGGCCGCACGCTCTCGCCGTGCCCCAGGCGGTGCACCGCCACCTCGGGCGCGAGCCGCGCCGCCTGGCGCACGAACTCATCGCCAGGAGCGTGGAATTCATGCGGCCGTACGGCGTCCATGCCGATCGGCCAGTACGTCCCGTAGTGCACCGGCACCGCGCTGCGCGGCGCGATCCTCGCCAGGGCGAGCGCCGCGCGCCCCGCGTCGAGATGACCATGGCCGAGATACGGCCCCCAGCCGCCGACCGGAAGGAGCGCCACGTCGACGTCCCCGACCTCCTCGGCCATCGAGTCGAAGAGCCCGGTGTCCCCGGCGAAGTACGTCCGCGCCTCACCCCGCACCACGAAGCCGAGCGCGGGCGCGCCGTGCGGTCCGACGGGCAGCCGCCGCCCGTCGTGCCGCGCCGTCACCACGCGTACGACGAGGTCGCCCACCCGCACCTCGTCCCCCGGCACGACTTCGACGAGGTGCAGATGGGAGAGCCTGCGCGCGAGCCCGGGCACATGCCGACGCGAGCCGCGCGGGAGCAGCACCCGGGTACCGGGGGCGATCAGCGCCAGGGAGGGCAGATGCAGATGATCGGCGTGCAGATGGGAGAGGAGCACGGCGTCGGCCACGGCGGCCTCGGGAGGGGGGAGCGCGCCTCTGCGCCGGCGCAGATGGGCGAGGCGGGGGGCGAAAAGCGGGTCCGTGAGCACCCTCAGCCCCGAATCCTCGACCGTGCAGGTGGCATGACCCCACCAGGTGATCTCCACCGGCACTCCGGTTCCTCCTTCGCGCGACTGTTTACGAGCCTACGGCCAGGAGTAGGGTCTTCGGCTGACGCCAGTGGTGAGGACGCCAGAGGTGAGGGGGACGCGATGGGAGATGCCACGAGCGTGAGAGTCGTGCGGGTCGCGGCGATCGCCAGCCTGACGCCCCTTGAGGAGCTGGAAGCCGACCCCTTCCTGGTGGACTCCCGCAGCCAGCACGCGATGTGCTCGCGCTGGGCCGCCGCCCGGGGGTACGTCGTCGTCCGTGAGCTCGTCGTCCGCGGCCTTCCCGCCGACCACGCCGTGCTCTGGGCCGACGTGGACGAGGGGCTCGTGGACCTCTTCGTCGTACCGAGCCGCCGGGTCCTGGACCGCGCGCTGCGCTCGCCGGACGAGTTCACCGCGGAGTGCGGGCGGCGTGGCGTGCGGATCGAGACGGCGGGCCTCGCGGAGCCGTCGTACGACGCGGTGATGAAGGCCCATGTCCACCGGCGGCTCTCCATGCCGACAGCCGGGTACGACGGCCGCTGACCCGGCCCCGCCCACCGGCCCCTTCCCCCTGTGACAGGCTGGTGTCCGGATCTGTCATGAAACGTGAGGAGGCGCGGCGTGGGGCGAGGGCGATGGCGTGCGGTCGGCAGTGCTCTGTGGCGCTCCGTCGCCGTGTGGTTGGTCAGTACGCTCACCATGCTCGCGCTGGCCGGGATCCTGCCCGACTTCAAGCTCCAGTCCGACGACGGTGACAGCGCCACCCGCATCGCCATCACGGCCGCCCTGGGCGCCGGCGCCTTCGGGCTGCTCTCCTCGCTGGTCTGGCCCCTGCTCGTCCGGGCCCTGCTGCTCGTGCCCGCGCTCGTCCTCGGTCTTCTGGCCTTCTTCCTCAACGGCTCGCTGCTGCTGCTCGCCCTGAGACTCATCCCTGATGGCCGCGGTGACGCCAACCCCGAGACCGCCGTCGTCGTGGCCGCCGTCATGTCCGCCGTGGCCTCCGCCACCGGCGGTGCCCTCGCCGTCCGCGACGACGACGCCTACCGCCGCCGCCTCTACCGCCTCGCCGACCGGCGCCGACGCCGCCGCCGTGCCGAAGGGCAGACCGGTCCCGTCCCGCCCGGCACGGTCTTCATCCAGCTCGACGGCGTGGGCCACGACGTCCTGCGCGCCGCGGCGGAGAGGGGCCTGATGCCGACCGTCGCGGGCTGGCTCGGCCAGGAGGGCGAGCCGAGCCACCGCCTCACCCCCTGGCGCACCGACTGGTCGAGCCAGACCGGGGCGAGCCAGCTCGGCATCCTGCACGGCTCCAACCACGACGTCCCCGCCTTCCGCTGGTACGAGAAGGACACCGGGGAGGTCATGGTCTCCAACCGGCCCGCCTCCGCCGCCGAACTCCAGCGCCGCGCCATCGAGCGCACCGGCGACAGCGGCCTCCTCACCCTCGACGGCGCGAGCCGCGGCAACCTCTTCAGCGGCGGTGCCGGGCAGATCGCCCTCGTGCTCTCCCTGGCCGCACGGCGCGGCAAGGAGAACCGCTCGCGCGCCGGGTACTTCGCCTACTTCTCCGATCCCGCCAACGCCGTCCGCACCGCCCTGTCCTTCGTCGCCGAGGTCGGCCGCGAGATCGGTGAGTCGACCCGCGCCCGGATCAGGAAGCAGCGTCCGCGCATCGGCCGCGGCGGGCTCTACCCCTTCATCCGCGCCTTCGCGACCGTCGTCGAGCGCGATGTCGTCGTCACCGCGGTTATCGGGGACATGCTCGCCGGGCGCAGCGCGGTCTACGCCGACCTCGTCGCGTACGACGAGGTGGCCCACCACTCGGGGCCGAGCGGCAGCGACGTCGACAAGGTGCTCCAGCGCCTCGACCGGTCCCTGGCCCTGATCGCGAAGGTCGCCGAACACGCCCCTCGCGCCTACCGCATCGTGGTCCTCTCCGACCACGGCCAGAGCCCGGGCGAGACCTTCCGCGCCCGCTACGGCCTCACCCTGGGCGACCTCGTCAAGGCGGGCTGCGGCCTGCCCGTGCCGCGCAAGGCGCGGCGCACGCACAGCGGCGCGGAGGCCCGCTCCGCGGTGCGCGCCGCGCTGCGCCGCCCCGTCGAGGAGGGTGCGGGCCAGCACCGCCCGGCCCGCGAGGCGGAGCCCATCGTGCTCGCCTCCGGCAACCTCGGCCTCGTCTCCTTCCCCGACGTCCGTCGCCGCATGACCCGCGAGGAGATCGACCTGCGCCACCCGGCGCTCCTGCCCACCCTCGCCAACCACCCGGGCATCGGCTTCCTCCTCGTACGCAGTCAGGAGCGCGGCCCGGTCGTCCTCGGCGCACGCGGCAGCGAGGTGTACCTCGACGAGGAACCCGGCGATCCGGGGCCGCTCGCGGACTTCGGGCCCGGCGCCGCCGACGCCGTGCGCCGCACCGACGGCTTCCCGCACGTCGCCGACATCATGGTCAACTCCTGGTACGACCCCGAGTACGGCGAAGTCCTCGCCTTCGAGGAGCAGATCGGCTCGCACGGCGGACTCGGCGGAGCCCAGGGCCACCCGTTCCTCCTCTCGCCCCTCGTGCTCTCGGCGCCGATCGGCGAGGGGCACGAACTGGTCGGCGCCGAGCGCGTCCACGGAGTGCTCCGGCGCTGGCTCGGCGAGTATCGGGGCCCCGAGGTTCCGGTGGCGGGAGGGGGCGCCCCGGCTCTCGCGGCCACCGAACCCGCCATAGAGGACAAGACACACTGAACGCGCGGATGGCGGCCCGCAACAAGCGGACCGCCACCCACTGATTCCCCGACCCCCGCCGGTCCGGGAACTCCCCCCTCGGACCCGACTGCCCGCTACCTGGCGAGCGGTGCGACCACCCAGCGGCGCGTGGTGAACATGCCGTCGGGTGGGCCGATCTCGATCAGCTTGCGGGCGGCCGGGTAGGCCTCGTTGCCCTCGATCTCATAGCCGACGTCGAACGTGCCGGGCACGTCCCTGACCTGCGGCTCCTGCTGTGCCTTCGCGCTCTTGCCACCCGACTCGCCCGCTGTGACGGCGGCGAGCTCGGCGAGCAGCCTCTGCTGTGCCGCGGCGAGGGCCTGGCGCGGGTCGCGTGCCCGCGGCGCCGTCGCCTTGCCGCCCTGGGGAGGCGGCGAGATGTCGGTGCTCGGCTCGCGCGTCGTGCCGGTGGCCTCGCGCGTGGAGATCTGCGCCTGTACGACGGTCGCGTCGTTGTCCAGGACCACGCGGACGATGCCGCGGTCGGGCGTGATGACCGGTACGCCGTCGAAGACCTGCCGGAACGTCACATGCGTTTCGAGTGACACCGGCTTGCCGAGCTCCGAGCCGTCCTTCGCCCCGGAGTTCTGCATCAGGTCGTGCACGCTGTCCACGACGAGCTCGGCGCCGTCGGCGTGCTGCTCCGCGAACGCGCGTGCCGCCTCGACCGCCCGCTCCGTGGGCAGCTGGCGCAGGTTGCGGTGGTTGGCCTCGGCGAGCTTGACCCACCGGACGGCGTGCGGCGCCGTGGAGATGACCCGGTCACCGGAGGTCGCGTTCAGCACGCCCTGCCGCTCGACCTGCACCTCTTGCAGCGCCGCCGACGGGAAGTCGGCGATGCGGCCGAGCTTGGTCAGCTCCTCGCCCGGGTCGCGCGGCGCGAGCTGGACGATCTGCGGGCTGCTCGGCGCCAGGGTCAGCGGCTCCCTGAGGCTGTCGCGGGCGTAGTACCAGCGCCACGCGTACCAGTTGTCCGGCACGTGGTCGCGGTAGAGGGTGCGCTCGCCGTTGAGCCGGGCGGTGGCCTCGGCCTGGGTGGAGCCGACCGCGGCGACCGAGGGCGCCTGGCCCTTGTAGATGTCCCAGCTCGCGTTCAGCCACGCGTCGGTGAACGTCTGCCCGGCCCGCCACTTCTCCCAGAACTTCTTGCCGTAGTCCGGGCTGTCGATGCTGACGCTCTCGAACCCGAAGATCATGCGGAAGCCGATGTTGGGCCCCGCCCACGTGCGGATCGGGGAGTGCCCGCCGAGCACCCTGAGCGAGTTGCACGTGGACCAGAAGACGTAGTTCGCCTTCTCGTTGCCCAGCGCCATCCGGTTGGACACCGCGTCACTGCGGCCGTCCCAGACCGCACCCAGTGGCGCGAAGAAGACGCCGTTGCCGTCCATGCCGCCGTGACCCGAGTGGTACACGGCGACCACCGCGTCCATCCCGTAGCGGTCCTGCCAGTTGTCGTACGTCTCCTCGTACGCCCAGACCTGCGCCCCGGCGTCCGCGAACCAGAAGTTGCGGTCGTAGAACTGCTGGAGGTACGCAAGCCAGCCGCTGGCGTCGGCGTGCGTGTGGAAGAGAGTGTTCTGGTTGACGAACTTCTGGATGCTGAAGGCTCCCCACCAGCCGAAAGTCGAGTCGCGTGGAGTGGCGGCCCCCGGCTTCGCCCCTTCCAGCGGAGACGGACCGCGGTCCGAGTAGTTCATGCGCATGGCCAAACCCCCTGAGTGATCTCCTCGTCGGTGCGAGGGGGCCTCAAAGTGTCACCGCCCGACTGCCTTGCCCAGTTGCCATTCAGGCCATAGCTACTGCGCACCGGGGCTCTCGTCGGGCCTCTGACGCATCAGTAACCGTCCCCAGTGGGCCGGTCTTCGGCGTGCTCCGAGTCGGGGTGTGATCGGATGGGCGCACGGATGTTCCGGAACGCATCACGGAACCGCACTGAAGGGATCTACATCGTGGCTACCACGCGCTCCGCGCACACGGTCTGGGAAGGCAACCTGCTGGAGGGCTCCGGCACCGTCACCTTCGACTCCTCCGGGATCGGCGAGCAGGCCGTGTCCTGGCCGTCCCGCGCCGAGCAGGCCAACGGCAAGACCAGCCCGGAGGAGCTCATCGCTGCGGCACACTCCAGCTGCTTCTCGATGGCCTTCTCCAACGGCCTCGCCCAGGCCGGCACCCCGCCGACCCGCCTGGTCACGTCCGCCGACGTGACGTTCCAGCCGGGTACCGGCATCACCGGCATCCACCTCACCGTCGAGGGCACGGTGCCGGGCATCGACGAGGCCGCGTTCACCGCCGCCGCCGAGGACGCCAAGAAGAACTGCCCCGTGAGCCAGGCGCTGACGGGCACGACCATCACGCTGACGGCGAAGCTCGCCTGACGCAGTTCGGACCGTGCCGCCGTCCCTCGTGGGGCGGCGGCACAGTCATATGCGGCATTGACAATGTGCCGCTCAAGTTTTGTGATGGAGGTCGAAGTACGTCGGTCAACGGGCTCGCGGTGGAAGGGGACTGGACATGGCACGTGCAGTCGGGATCGACCTCGGTACGACGAACTCGGTGGTGGCCGTCCTGGAGGGCGGTGATCCCACGGTCGTGGCCAACGCGGAGGGCGCGCGCACCACACCCTCGGTCATCGCCTTCGCGAAGAACGGCGACGTCCTCGTGGGAGAGGTCGCCAAGCGGCAGGCGGTCACCAATGTGGAGCGCACCGCACGCTCCGTCAAGCGCTACATGGGCGACGGAAGTTGGCGCTTCCCGGAGGACGGGTCGGTGGACGGCACCCGGTA
Source organism: Streptomyces sp. NPDC031274 (assembly GCF_055570235.1). NCBI lineage: Bacteria > Bacillati > Actinomycetota > Actinomycetes > Kitasatosporales > Streptomycetaceae > Streptomyces > Streptomyces sp. NPDC031274. The sequence goes on from NZ_JBVIHP010000009.1 coordinate 108,508, forward strand.
CACCGCCCAGGAGCTCTCCGCCCGCGTCCTGCAGAAGCTCAAGCGTGACGCCGAGTCCTATCTGGGCGAGGACGTCACGGACGCGGTCGTCACCGTCCCTGCCTACTTCGACGACACGCAGCGCCAGGCCACCAAGGAGGCCGGTGAGATCGCGGGCCTGAAAGTGCTCCGCATCATCAACGAACCGACGGCCGCGGCCCTGGCGTACGGCCTCGACAAGGGCGACGACCAGACGGTCCTCGTCTTCGACCTGGGCGGCGGCACCTTCGACGTCTCGCTCCTGGAGATGGGCGACGGCGTCATCGAGGTGAAGGCCACCAACGGCGACACGCAGCTGGGCGGCGACGACTGGGACCAGCGCATCGTCGAGCATCTGGTGCGGCAGTTCAAGAACGGCCACGGTGTGGATCTCGGCAAGGACAAGATGGCGCTCCAGCGGCTGCGGGAGGCCGCGGAGAAGGCGAAGATCGAGCTGTCGTCGTCGAGCGAGACGGACATCAACCTGCCGTACGTCACCGCGTCGGCGGAGGGCCCGCTGCACCTGGCCGAGAAGCTGACCCGCGCTCAGTTCCAGGAGCTCACGGCGGACTTGCTCGAGCGCTGTCGCGGCCCCTTCCACCAGGCGGTCAAGGACGCGGGCGTGAAGCTCTCGGCCGTCGACCACGTGATTCTGGTGGGCGGCTCGACGCGGATGCCCGCGGTGACCGAACTGGTCAAGGAACTCACCGGGAGCGAGCCGCACAAGGGGGTCAACCCGGACGAGGTGGTGGCGCTCGGCGCGGCGCTCCAGGCGGGTGTGATCAGGGGTGACGTGAAGGACGTACTGCTCCTTGACGTGACGCCGCTGTCCCTCGGGATCGAGACCAAGGGCGGCATCATGACCAAGCTCATCGAACGCAACACCACGATTCCCACCCGGCGTTCGGAGACCTTCTCGACCGCCGAGGACAACCAGCCCTCGGTCGGCATCCAGGTCTTCCAGGGCGAGCGGGAGATAGCCGCGTACAACAAGAAGCTGGGCGTCTTCGACCTCACCGGGCTGCCTCCCGCTCCCCGCGGTGTCCCCAAGATCGAGGTCACCTTCGACATCGACGCCAACGGAATCATGCACGTCTCCGCGAAGGACGAGGCGACGGGGCGCGAGCAGCGCATGACGGTGACGGGCGGTTCCGCGCTGCCCAAGGACGACATCAACCGCATGGTGCGGGAGGCGGAGGAGCACGCGGAGGAGGACCGCAAGCGGCGCGAGGCCGCGGAGACCCGCAACCAGGCGGAGCAGCTCGTCTACCAGACGGAGCGGTTCCTCCAGGAGAACGAGGAGCGGATCCCCGCGGAGACCAGGACCGAAGTGGAGTCGGCAGCAGCGGAGTTGAAGGGCGTCCTGAAGGACAAGGCCGACGACACGGCGGCACTGCGCGCGGGCGCGGAGAAGCTGGCCGCCGTGAGCCAGCGGATGGGGCAGGCCATGTACGCGGCTGCCGGCGCAGGCGCCGATTCCGGCGGGGGCGCCGATTCCGGCGGAGGCGCCCAGGAACAGGGGGCTCCGGAAGAGGGCGTGGTGGACGCGGAGATCGTGGACGACGAGAAGCCGGGGGAGCAGCAGAAGCGGGCCGGGGAGTAGCGCACCGTCGGTCACCGGCTTCGCCGAGTTCTTCCTCGAACGCCGGACGGGCCGGATCCGGACGGGCCGGCTCCAGCCCGTCCGGAGATCACGACCCCGTCTTCTCCCAGCCCCGCCGCTCCGGACGGGGCCCGACCCTGCTCGGGTCCTTGCTCCGGTAGACCACGTACGGCCGGAACAGATACTGCACCGGCGCGCTGAACATGTGCACGAGTCGGGTGAACGGAATCAGCGCGAACAGCGCCATCCCGACCACCGCGTGAATCTGGTACAGGACCGGAACCCCCGCCATCATTCCCGTGTCCGGCTGGAGGGTGAACAGGCTGCGCGCCCAAGGGGCGATGGACTCGCGGTAGTGGTAGCCGTCGCCCGAAGCGTGCGTCAGCTTGGCCACCATGCCGAGCACGATCGCCGCGAACAGCACCAGGTACATCAGCTTGTCGTTGGCGGTCGTCGCCCGGAAGACCGGCGCGTTCGTGCGCCGCCGGTAGAGCAGCAGCAGGATGCCGAGCACCAGCATGATTCCCGCCGCCGTGCCGCCGTACAGCGAGAACAGGTGGTACGTGTGCTCGCTCACGCCCACCTTCTCCGTCCACGACTCCGGAACGAAGAGACCGACCAGATGTCCGACGAGCACGAAGAGGATGCCGTAGTGGAACATCGGCGACGCGATGTTCAGGAGCTTCGACTCGTACACCTGCGAGGAACGCGTCGTCCAGCCGAACTTGTCGTAGCGATAGCGCCAGGCGAGGCCCGCCGCCAGGAGGACGACGACCACGTACGGGATGACGCCCCACAGCAGCGTTCTCATCAGTGTTCCCCGATCATTCAGTGTTCCCCGATCATCGCGAAGGGTTCGAGGCCGACGTCCTCCCGCGGGGGCCCCGACCGGGCGAGGGCCTGCGCCTCGGCCCGGTCCTTCGGTGAGGGACCGGGCAGCGTCGCGCACACCGCCTGGAGCACGGACGCGTACGGCGTGCCGAAGTCGGTGAGGGCGAGCCGCAGCAGTTCGAGGCCCGGCCGGTGCTCATCGAGGAGGACCGGACCGGCGTGCGCGGAGAACTCCAGGACCGCGGGCAGGAAGTCAGGCAGCTCCTCGCCGGTGAACTCCATCCCGTGCTCCCGGTAGACCTCCTTGAAGCGGACCAGGGCCATCCCGCGCCGCCGTGTGTCACCGTCGCGCCACCAGCTCAGGTAGAGGCTGTGGCGGTTCTTGAAGTCGAAGACCTGCACGTAGTGCGCGGCGAGTTCGCGGCGGCCGGTCGCTGCGGCGTGCGTGAGGAACCTCTCCAACTGGGGTGCGGCGGAGCACAGTTGAGGCAGCAGGGTGCGGAATTCATCGTCCGGGTACGACAGGCAGTGCGCGGCTGCCTGGTAGAGCACGGCGTTCTCGCTCACAGTGTGTCCTTCTCGGCGGCGGACGGCTGCTCGTCGGCGGTCTGCCGGTCCCGCAGCGCGTGGAAGTTCTCGATGGTCACCAGAGGGAGCTGTTTGCGGCCCGAGTCCTGGCCGAACGGCCCGTCCCCGCCCATGCCGGGACCGCCCTCGTGGTCGAGGCTGCACGAGTCCGGAAGCGCCGATTCCTCCAGGCGCCGCGCGTCACCGACCGCGGCGGTCGGGATGACGTAGCGGTCCTCGTACTTGGCGATGGCGAGCAGCCGGTACATCTCCTCGATCTCCTGGCCCGACATGCCCACGGCATCGGCGACCGAACTGTCGGGCCGGTCACCGAGGTTGATGGCCCGCATGTGCGCCCGCATCGCCGCCAGCTTCTCCAGCGAGGCCCGCACCGGCCCCACGTCACCGGCGGTGAAGATCTCCGCGAGGTATTCGAGGGGGATGCGCAGGGTGTCGATGGCGCCGAACAGGTTGTCCAGGTCCTCGCCGTCGTGCCCGGTCTCGCTCAGCGCGTCCACGACCGGGGAAAGCGGCGGGATGTACCAGACCATCGGCATCGTCCGGTACTCCGGATGCAGCGGGAGCGCCACCTTGTACTTGCTGATCAGCGCGTGCACGGGGGAGCGGCGTGCCGCCTCGATCCAGTCGTGGCCGATCCCGGCCCGCTCGGCCTCGCGCCGCACATCGGGGTCCTCCGGGTCCAGGAAGACCCCCAGCTGGGACTCGTACAGCGCCGTGTCGTCCTGCACCGACGCCGCCTGTGTCACCTTGTCGGCGTCGTAGAGGATCACACCGAGATAGCGCAGGCGGCCCACGCACGTCTCCGAGCAGACCGTGGGCAGGCCCACCTCCAGGCGCGGGTAGCACATCGTGCACTTCTCGGCTTTGCCGGTGCGATGGTTGAAGTACACCTTCTTGTACGGGCATCCCGTCACGCACTTGCGCCAGCCCCGGCAGCCGTCCTGGTCGACCAGGACGATGCCGTCCTCCTCGCGCTTGTACATCGCGCCGGAGGGGCATGACGCCACGCACGCGGGGTTCAGGCAGTGCTCGCAGATCCGCGGCAGATAGAACATGAAGGTCTGCTCGAAGGCGAACTTCACCTTCTCCGCGGCCTTCTCGCGGGTCCTGGCCACCATCGGGTCGAGATCGCCGTACTCCGTCGCGCCGCCCAGGTTGTCGTCCCAGTTCGACGACCACTCGATCTTCATGGGCTTGCCGCTGATCAGCGAGCGCGGCTCGGCGACCGGGTAGTCGTCGCCGAGCGGGGCGTCGGTGAGGTTCTTGTACTCGTACGTCCAGGGCTCGTAGTAGTCCTTGATCTCCGGCAGCTTGGGATTGGAGAAGATCTCCAGAAGGGCCTTGAACCGGCCGCCGTTCTTGAGCTTCAGGGCGCCGCGCTTGTTCAGCTCCCAGCCGCCGCGCCACTTCTCCTGGTCCTCGTAGCGGCGCGGATAGCCCTGGCCCGGACGGGTCTCGACGTTGTTGAACCAGACGTACTCCATGCCGTCGCGGTTGGTCCACGCCTGCTTGCAGGTGACGGAGCAGGTGTGGCAGCCGATGCACTTGTCGAGATTCATGACCATGGCGATCTGAGCCATAACGCGCATCAGTACTGAACCTCCTGGCTGCGGCGGCGGATGACGGTGACCTCGTCGCGCTGGTTCCCTGTCGGGCCCAGGTAGTTGAAGGCCCACGACAACTGGGCGTAACCGCCGATGAGATGGGACGGCTTGAGGATGAGGCGGGTCAGGGAGTTGTGGATGCCGCCGCGCTTGCCGGTGGTCTCCGCCTTGGGGACGTTCACCGTGCGTTCCTGCGCGTGGTGCATGTAGACCGTGCCGGCCGGCATCCGGTGCGAGACGACCGCTCGCGCGACCACCACGCCGTTGCGGTTGACCGCCTCGATCCAGTCGTTGTCCTTCACGCCGATCGCCTCCGCGTCCTGCGGCGCCATCCAGATGCACTGGCCGCCCCGGGAGAGCGACAGCATGAAGAGGTTGTCCTGGTACTCGGAGTGGATGGACCACTTGTTGTGCGGGGTGAGATAGCGGACCGTCACCTCCTTCTCGCCGTCCGGACCGAGCCGTGGCTCTCCGAAGAGGCGGTTCATGTCCAGGGGCGGCCGGTAGACGGGCATCGCCTCGCCCAGCTCGTGGATCCAGTCGTGGTCGAGGAAGAAGTGCTGGCGCCCGGTGAGCGTGTGCCAGGGCTTCAGGTGCTCGGTGTTGAGCGTGAACGCCGTGTAGCGGCGCCCGCCGGACTCGCTGCCCGACCACTCGGGCGAGGTGATCACGGGGACGGGGGCCGCCTGCGTGTCGGCGTACGTGATGCGCTTGCCCTCGTGCTCGGCGGCCAGGTGCGCCATCTCCTGGCCCGTGCGCGCCTCCAGGGTGTGGAAGCCCTGGGTGGCGAGACGCCCGTTGGTCGTGCCGGACAGGGCGAGGATGGTGTTCGCCGCCTTGATCGCCGTGTCCAGGGCGGGGCGTCCGTCGGCGGGGCCGCCGCGTACGACGCCGTTGCGCTCGCGCAGCTCGTCGACCTCCTGGTCGGGGCGGAACGCGATGCCCTTCGCGGGCAGGCCCAGCTTCTCCGCGAGGGGGCCGAGCGCGGCGAACTTGGCGCCGATCGCGGTGTAGTCCCGCTCGACCACCGTCAGGCCCGGCATCGTCCTGCCCGGGATCGCCTCGCACTCGCCCTTGCGCCAGTCGAGGACGACACCGCCGGGCTGCGCCGTCTCGCCCGGGGTGTCGTGCTGGAGCGCGGTGGCCACGACGTCCTTGCGTACGCCGAGGTGGTCCACGGACAGCTCGCTGAGCCGTTCCGCGATCGCCTTGAACGTGTCGAAGTCGGTGCGGGCCTGCCAGGGCGGGTCGACGGCCGGGGTGAAGGAGTGGACGTAGGGGTGCATGTCCGTGGACGAGAGGTCGTGCTTCTCGTACCAGGTCGCCGCGGGCAGGACCACGTCCGAGAGCAGCGTCGACGACGTCTGCCGGAAGTCGAGCGAGACGAGCAGGTCGAGCTTGCCCTCGGGGGCCTCGTCGTGCCACTTCACGGTCGAAGGACGCTCGTCGGGCTCCGCCTCCTCAGCCCGCAGCGAGGAGTGCGTACCGAGCAGGTGCCTGGTGAAGTACTCCGCGCCCTTGGCCGAGGAGCCGAGCAGGTTGGCGCGCCACAGGGTCAGGACGCGCGGCCAGTTCTCCGGTGCGTCCGGGTCCTCGCAGGCGAAGTTGAGGGTGCCCGCCTTGAGCTCCTCGACGACATTGGCGACGGGATCACTTGAAGTGTCGCCCAGATCGAGGGAGTTGCGGTCGAAGGTCGGATACGACGGCATCCAGCCGGTGCGTGCCGAGAGCGCGAGACAGTCGGCGCCCGTCATCCCCGCGAATCGGCCCTCGCCGAGCGGCGAGGCGAGCACGTCCGCCGCGAACTTGTCGTAGCGCCACTGATCGGTGTTCAGGAACCAGTACGCGGCGCCGATCATCTGCCGCGGCGGCCTGCTCCAGTCGTTGGCGCTGGCGAGCGTCGCCCAGCCGGTCGCCGGGCGGCACTTCTCCTGCCCCACGTAGTGCGCCCAGCCACCGCCGTTGCGGCCCTGGCAGCCGGTCAGCTGGAGCAGCGCGAGGAAGGCGCGGTAGATCGTCTCGGAGTGGAACCAGTGGTTGGTCCCCGCCCCCATGAGGATCATGCAGCGGCCCTGCGACTTCTCGGCGGTCCGCGCGAACTCCCGCGCGATCTTCACGGCCTTCGCGGCAGGGACCGAGGTGTGCGCCTCCTGCCAGGCCGGGGTGCCGGGTGCGTCGGCGTCCTCGTACGAAGAAGGCCACTCGCCGGGAAGCCCCTCGCGGCCGACGCCGTACTGCGCGAGCAGCAGGTCGAAGACCGTCGTGACCAGCGGCCCGTCCTGGCCGCCGAGCCGTGTGGCGGGCACCCCGCGGCGCACGATCTCGCCGCGGCCCTGACCGTGCGTGCCGCCCTCGGTGTCGAAGCGGGGGAGCAGCACCTCGACGCCCGTCGCGATGTCGGAGTCGTGCAAGGAGAGCTGCGGCTCGATGTCGCCGAGCTCCAGATTCCACTTTCCCTTGCCGGACTCGGTCCAGCGAAAGCCCAGCGAGCCGTTCGGGACGGCGGGCTGCCCGGTGTTCTCGTCCAGGACGGCCGTCTTCCAGTCGCCGCCCTCGCCGCTCTGGCCGAGGTCGGTGGCGCGCAGGAACTTCGACGGGACGTACGCGCCGTCGCGCTCGGTCAGCGTCACCAGGAAGGGCAGGTCGGTGAACTTGCGGACGTAGTCGGTGAAGAAGTCCGTCCGCCGGTCGACGAAGAACTCCTTGAGGATGACGTGGCCCATCGCGATGGCGAGGGCCCCGTCCGTGCCGGGGTGCGGGTGCAGCCACTCGTCGGCGAACTTCGTGTTGTCCGCGTAGTCCGGTGACACGGCGACGACCTTCTGGCCGCGGTAGCGCGCCTCGGCCATCCAGTGGGCGTCCGGGGTACGCGTCACCGGGACGTTCGAGCCCCACATCATCAGATACGCGGCGTCCCACCAGTCACCCGACTCCGGCACGTCGGTCTGGTCGCCGAACACCTGTGGTGAAGCCACCGGCAGGTCCGCGTACCAGTCGTAGAAGGAGAGCATGGGCGCGCCGATCAGCGACATGAAGCGGGCGCCCGCCGCGTGCGACACCATCGACATCGCGGGGATGGGGGAGAAGCCCGCCACCCGGTCGGGGCCGTGCGTCTTGATCGTGTGGACGTGCGCGGCCGCGATGATCTCGACGGCCTCGTCCCAGGTCGCCCGCACCAACCCGCCCTTGCCGCGCGCCTGTTGGTACGTCCTGCGCCGCTCCGGGTCGCCCTGGATGTCAGCCCAGGCGAGCACCGGATCCTTCAGCCGGGACTTCGCCTCGCGGTACATCTCCAGGAGCACGCCGCGCAGGTACGGGTAGCGCACGCGGGTCGGCGAGTACGTGTACCAGGAGAACGCGGCGCCGCGCGGGCAGCCGCGCGGCTCGTACTCGGGGCGGTCGGGGCCGACGGAGGGGTAGTCGGTCTGCTGGGTCTCCCAGGTGATGATGCCGTCCTTGACGTACACCTTCCAGCGGCAGGAGCCCGTGCAGTTCACGCCGTGCGTCGAGTTCACGACCTTGTCGTGGCTCCACCGGTCCCGGTAGAAGGCGTCCGCGTCCCGGCCGCCGACGAGTCCGATGCTGTGCAGGTCGGGGGCGGCGGTGCCCCGGCGGAAGAACTTCCCCGCGCGCAGCAGCGCGGCGCCGGGCTCGGTCGTGTCTGTCACCCTTGAGCTCCCTAGGTCTGCCTTTCAACGAACCTAGGTGCGGGGTGGCGGGGGCACACGGCGGCGACGGCCGTACGGGTTGTGGGGGCGCCTCTCGTGGGGGCTCATCGCGCTCCGGAGCACGGTCCCGTCCTTACCTCCGAGGTAATCGACCCTCGCTCGCGGGCCCGGCAGGGTGGTCGCACCGGATCCGGTCCGGCGCACTCCGGCCCGGATCCGGCTTCCCTCTCCTTCCTTCCCTTCCGCTCTCGGAGGCCGGTTTCTCATGTCGACGTACTCTGCGCACCCGCTCACCGCACTGGCCCGCACGAACGACCCGAAGACGATGCTGCGCCGCTTCCTCGCCCTCGACGCGGTCGTGACGGCCGGGAACGGCATCGCGTACGCCGCTGCCTCGGGCCCGCTCGGGCGCTTCCTCGGCGTCGACGCGGGGCTCCTGCTGGGCCTCGGTGTCTTCCTCACGCTGTACGGGGCGGGCGTCGGCTGCCTCGCGTCACGCAAGAGCCCGCCCACGCTGCCCGTCCGCGGAGTGATCGAGGCGAACGCGGTCTGGGCGGTGCTCAGTGTCGTCGCCCTGGTCGCCTGGCTCTCGCCCAGCACGGCGGGCGCGGTGTGGATCCCGCTCCAGGCCGTGGCGGTCGGCGGCTTCGCCGCGTTGCAGTACGCGGCACTGCGGGCCCTGCGGAGCTAGGGCCCTAAGGCTGCCCGGCCCCTGCCCCGCGCGCGTCGAAGCGGCTGCGGGCGGCCTCGATCTCGGCGAGGTACCGGTGCGTCCAGGCGCACATGCCGTCGACCGTGGCGAGCAGCCCCTCGCCCGCCTCGGTCAGGCGGTACTCGACGCGCGGCGGCACGGTGGCGTACACCGTCCGGTGCACGACGCCGTCGCGCTCCAGGCCGCGCAGGGTCTGGGTGAGCATCTTGTGGCTGATGCCGTCCACCGCGGTGCGCAGCTCGGTGAAGCGCAGCGTCCGGTCGGCCAGGGCGTTGATGATCAGCAGCGCCCACTTGTTGGCGACACCGGCGAAGATCTCGCGGGCCAGCGAGTCGGCGCGCGTCAGATCCGCGTCGTCGGGATGGCCGCTGTTTCTCTGCTTGGTCCCCATGCTCTTCCTTTCAGCAGCTGCTAGGACCCCGGCGACTGGAGATATTTGACCGTCGCCGGGTCGGCCGGGAGCAGCGTCTCGATGGCCAGTTCGGCGACCGTCACGTCCATGGGCGTGTTGAACGTCGAGATCGACGAGACGAACGAGAGCAGGTGCCCGTCGTGCTCGATGCGCAGGGGCAGCGCGAAGTAGGGCACTTCGCTCCGCGACCCGTCGGCCTCGAAGACGCCGACACCGGGATCCTCCACCGGATACGCCGCCACCTCCTCGTACACCGCACGCAGCGCGTCGGAGCGCTGCAACGCGATCTGCCGCTCCATCTGGTGCAGCAGATGCCCCCGCCACTCGCGCAGATTGCGGATCTTGGGGGCGAGGCCCTCGGGATGGAGCGTGAGCCGCATGGCGTTCAGCGGTGGTTGCAGGAGGTGCCCGGGGACGCCTTCGAGGATCATCGCGATGCCGCGGTTCGCCGCGATCACGTCGTACGTCGCGTCGACGACCAGGGCGGGATAGGGCTCGTAGCCGCGCAGGAGCTGCTCCAGGCCTTCCCGCAGGGCCCCCATCGAGGGGTCGTCCAGCGGTGTCTCGCGGAAGCGGGGTGCGTAACCGGCCGCCAGGAGCAGGGAGTTGCGCTCCCGCACGGGTACGTCGAGGTGTTCGGCGAGGCGAAGGACGATCTCCTCGCTCGGGCGTGACCTGCCGGTCTCGATGAAGCTGATGTGCCGCGACGAGGAGTCGGCGCGCAGGGCCAGTTCCAGCTGGCTCACCTTGCGCCGCTCACGCCAGCCGCGCAGGAGCGGGCCGACGCCGTTGCTTTCCCTAGTGGTCACGGCAGTTGTCATACCCAGACAGTAATCGAAAGGGTTCGCGATCCGCGGGGCGCGTGGTCCGCGCCCGTGGCCCGAACAGGGCCGTGCGGGAGGCGCTGTGGCAGGCTGAGGGCTATACGTACATACGTACTCCCTACACACGTGAAGGAGCGCGGCCATGTCACCCGAACCGCTGTCGCAGAAGGATGTCGAGGAGCGGCTCGCCGAGCTGCCCGGCTGGTCGTTCGAAGGAGGCCGGATCACCCGCTCCTTCCGGCTCGGCTCGCACTTCGCGGCGACCGCGATGGTCGTCCACATCGCGCAGATCCAGGAGGAGCTCGGCCACCACTCCGAGCTGACGCTCGGGTACAACACCGTCTCCCTGTCGGTGAACACCCACAGCGCGGGCGGCGCGCTCACCACGCTCGACTTCGATCTGGCCCACCGGGTCGAGGGCTCGGCGGTCGGCCACGGAGCGGTCTGAGCGCCGATGCTGGACTACAGCAGGGAAGCAGACCGCTATGACGCGTCACGCGGCGGCGAGCCCCGCGCCGACGCGGCCGCCACCGCGCTCCGCGAGCTGCTGCCGCCCAAAGCCCGCACACTCCTCGACGTCGCCTGCGGCACGGGCCTGGTCACCCGGCGCCTCGCCGGGGAGGGCCTGCGGGTGACCGGAGTGGACTCGGCGCACAACATGGCGCGCATGGCGTCGGGGCGGCTGCCGGGCAGCATCGTCCTCGGCGACAGCCGTCAACTCCCTTTCTCCGACGCCTCGTTCGACGCCGTGTCCGCGGTCTGGCTGCTGCATCTGCTGTCCGGCCCCGAGGAGGCGGCGGCGGTCGTCGCCGAGTGCGCACGAGTGCTGCGACCCGGCGGCGTGTTCGTCACGACCGTCGACAAGGCCGCCGCGCACGACGTGGGCAGCGACATCGACGCCGCGCTCGCCCCGCGCCCGGTACGCGCCGCGGTCGACCTCGGGCAGGCGGTCGAGGCGTACGCGGCCGCGCGGGGCCTGACACCGGTCGGCGAGGCCTGGTTCCGCGGCCACGGCCAGGGCCGCTCGCCCCGCTCCACGATCGACGACATCGGCCGGGGATGGTTCACGCAGGTTCCGCCCGACGGTCCGCTGGCCGCACGGCTCGCGAAGAAGCTCGCGGCACTTCCCGACCAGGAAGTACCGCGCCCCGACCCACGGTTCACCCTCCGGTCGTTCCGGAGGCCGCCCGCGCGACGGACCACCGCGTTTGCCGAAACCGCAAGGTGACTGGCCAGTACGGAGTCGGCGACGCAGTCTTGGAGACGGCTTCGACCCCACTCCCGAACACACGAAGGCGGCGGCAGAGACGATGGCCCACGACCACAAGCACAGCCACCACCACGAGGACATCGACTGGGCCACCATGGGCCCGATGCTGGAGCGGAACGCGCAGCTCGCCGCCCCGCAGAACCGCGAGATCGCCGCGTGGCTGCGCACCTGGCAGCCGGAGCCGGCCCTGATCGCGGACGTGGGCAGCGGTTCGGGCTCCGTCTCCTTCCTCCTCGCCGAGACCTTCCCCAAGGCCGAGGTGATCGCGGTGGACCCGGCGGAGCCGCTCCTGGAGCGAGCAAGGGCGCGGGCCGACCGAGAGGGCCTGAAGGACAGGGTCAGTACGTTCCAGGCGGAACTCCCCGAGGGAATCGGCGAGTTGCCACTCGCGGACCTCCTCTGGATCGGCCGGGCCCTGCACCACGTCGGCGACCAGGAGGGAGCACTGGCCGCTCTCGCGGACCGCCTGGCGCCGGGCGGCGCGATCGCACTCCTGGAGGGCGGCCTGAACCAGCGCAGCCTGCCCCGCGACATCGGCTTCGGCCGCCCGGGTCTCCAGACCCGCATGGACCTGGCGGACGACAAGTGGTTCACGCGGATGCGCGCGGAGCTGCCGGGCGCGAAGGCGGTCACGGAGGACTGGCCCACGCTCCTCACCCGGGCCGGCCTGCGCCACACGGGCACCCGCTCGTTCCTCCTGGACCTGCCGGCTCCCGTCTCCGACGCCGCCCGCGCCCAGATCATCTCCGAGCTCGCCCGCCGCCGCGAGATGCACGAGAACACTCTCGAACCCGACGACCTGACCACCGTCGACCGCCTCCTGGACGCGAACGACGGGCAGAGCCTGCACCACCGGCCTGATGTGTTCCTGCTGTCGGTGCAGACGGTGCATGTGGGGGTCAAGGGCTGAGCTGCGTCGTGGAGAAGGGGGGCGGCGGATCGGCGAGCGGGCCGGTCCGCTGACGTAGGTGCGGCCGAGGGCTTCGCCGCCCACGCGACACTGGCCCGGGGGGGGGGGGGGGGGGGGGGGGGGAGCGGAGGGAAAAGCGTTCCGCAAAAAAAAAAAAAAAAAACAAAACACAACCCC
>NZ_JBVIHP010000009.1:121134-273692 GCF_055570235.1 Streptomyces sp. NPDC031274
TGGCGGCGGCCGGGAGATCGTTCCCTCCCGTGCGGGGGGTTGCGCCCCCCCCCCCCCCCCCCCCCCTCCCCCTCCCCCCCCCCCACCCCCCCCCCCCCCCCCCCCCGGGCCAGAATTTCGTACGAGAGCACGAGGGAAAGCCTCAGACCTCAGACCTGAGACCTCAGACTCAAGCCTCAGACCACGTCGAACTCAGCCGGATCCGCTCCCAGCCGCCGGTCCTCGTTCAGCGCGCTGATCGCCGCCATGTCCTCGGGGTCGAGCTCGAAGCCGAAGACGTCGATGTTCTCCTTGATCCGCGACGGCGTCACGGACTTGGGGATCACCACGTTGCCCAGCTGGATGTGCCAGCGCAGGACGACCTGCGCGGGCGTGCGCCCGTGCTTCCGGGCGATCGCGACGATCGCCGGGACGTCCAGGAGGCCCTTGCCCTGGCCGAGCGGGGACCAGGCCTCCGTGGCGATGCCCTGTTCCGCGTGGAACTCGCGGGATACGCGCTGCTGGAGGTGCGGGTGGAGTTCGATCTGGTTGACCGCCGGGACGACCGACGTCTCGGCGAGCAGCTGCTCCAGGTGCTCGGGCAGGAAGTTCGAGACGCCGATGGACTTCGCGCGGCCGTCGGCATGGATCTTCTCGAACGCCTTGTACGTGTCGACGGCGAGGCCCTTGGAGGGCAGCGGCCAGTGGATCAGGTACAGGTCCACATGGTCGAGGCCGAGCTTCTCCAGGGACGCGTCGAAGGCGCGGAGCGTGGAGTCGTAGCCCTGCTCGGCGTTCCAGAGCTTCGTCGTGACGAAGAGCTCTTCGCGGGCGATGCCGGAAGCGGCGATGGCCTTGCCGGTGCCCTCTTCGTTGCCGTAGATGGCCGCGGTGTCGATGCTGCGGTACCCGGCCTCCAGCGCCGTCGCGACGGCTGTCTCGGCCTCGGCGTCCGGCACTTGCCAGACGCCGAAACCGAGCTGCGGCATCTCGACGCCATTGTTCAGGATGATCGGGGGGACCTTGCTCACGAGCTCTCGATCCTTAAGTCGTCGGGTGGTGCTCCCATGGTCAACGATCAGATGCGGTGCTGCATTCCATGACCACTCCCGGGTGAAGCCCGGGTGTTTTTTGGTCCGCACCATTGACCGCGTTCCGTCATGCCGCGACTCTATTGCACGTCACTGAACGCAGAACACTCATGTGAACGCCTGGTGAACTCCTCACCGCACCCCCGCTCCATCCCCTTCACCAGGGCCTCCCGCGTTTTCAGATCGTTAGGAACCCTTCCTAACAACGCAAAGGAGAACACACCCCCCATGTCACCCACCCCCCGCAAGGCGGCCACCGCGCTGGCCGTGGCCGGAGTCCTCGCGACGACGGCGTCCCTCGCCCTGGCCGCGCAGTCGTCGGCCGCACCCCTTCGGGCGGCAGCCGACGCGCCGGCCGTCAAGGCGTCCGGCACCATCCACGCGGCCCCGTACGAGTACCTCGGCTGGGGCAGCCCCCAGAAGCCCACCGACGTGATGGCCGCGACCGGCGTCAAGTGGTTCACGCTCGCCTTCATCCTGTCCGACGGCGGCTGCAACCCGGCCTGGGACGGCAGCCGCCCGTTGAAGGGCGGCTCCGACGAGTCCGCCATCAAGTCCATACGCGGCGCCGGCGGCGACATCGTCGTCTCCGTCGGCGGCTGGAGCGGTGCCAAGCTCGGCGAGAAGTGCGCCAGCGCCTCCGCGCTGGCCGGGGCGTACCAGAAGGTCATCGACGCCTACAAGCTCAAGGCGTTCGACATCGACATCGAGGACACCGAGTTCAGCAACGCGACCGTGCGCCAGCGCGTGGTCGACGCCCTCAAGATCGTGAAGCAGAAGAACCCCGGAATCGTCACCTACGTGACCATGGGGACGACCCCGAGCGGTCCTGACGCCACCGGCAAGGACCTGATCAAGCGCGGCGCCGCGGCCGGTCTCGACAACAACGCCTGGGTGGTCATGCCGTTCGACTTCGGCAGCCACAGCGGTTCCATGGGCGACGCCTCGGTCAGCGCCCTCGAAGGCCTGAAGGGTGCGGTCAAGAGTGCCTACGGCTACAGCGACGCCGACGCGTACAAGCGCATCGGCATCTCCTCGATGAACGGCAAGACCGACGTGGCGGGCGAGACCGTCACCACGGGCGACTTCAAGAAGATCCTCGCCTACGCGCAGCAGCACCACATCGCGCGGTTCTCCTTCTGGGCCGTCAACCGCGACCGCGACTGCTCGTCCGGCGGAAGCGCCGGGGACTCGTGCAGCGGCGTGTCGCAGGCTCCGTACGACTTCACCAAAATCGTCGCTCAGTACGGAGGCTGAGGGCGCCGACCGTCAGGCCGTGGTGGTGCCGAGGTAGGCGTCCCGCACTCTCGGGTCCGCTCGCACCTCGGCCGCCGTGCCCTGGGCCAGGACCTTGCCCAGGTCGAGGACGACCACGCGGGCGCAGAGCTCCATCACGAAGGCGACGTTGTGCTCGACGAGGAGCACGGCGCAGTCTTCCTCGTCCGTGAGATGCCGGATGACGGCCGACAGTTGGCCTCGCTCGTCGGCCGTCATTCCGGAGGCGGGCTCGTCCAGGAGCAGCACCCTGGGCGGGTCCGCCACCGCGCGCGCCAGTTCCACCATGCGGGCCCGGCCGACGGGGAGGGCTCCCGCGTAGTCCTCGGAGAGGTTCTCAAGTCCGCATTCACGCAGCACAGTTGAGGCGCGGGCCCGCCTCTCCCGCTCGTGGGTGCGCCGGGTGGGCGCCGCGAGCAGATCGGCGGTGAACCCGCCACCACCGCCCCGCCACTCCTGCGCGACGAGCAGATTGTCGGCCACCGTGAGCTGCCCGAAGAGCTGCTGACGCTGGAAGGTGCGGCGCATGCCGTGTCGGGCGCGCCAGACGGGGGAGCGGCGGGTGACGTCCACGCCGTCCAGCAGGACGCGCCCCTGGTCGGGGCGGCGGATGCCGGACACGACGTCGAACAGCGTGGTCTTTCCTGCCCCGTTGGGGCCGATGAGGCCGCAGACCTCGCCGGAGCCCAGGCTCAGGTCCACGTGGGCGAGGGCGTGGACACCGCCGAAGCGGACGCCGATGCCGGTGGCTTCGAGTACGTGGTCGCCCGTGGCTTTGAGTACGTGGTCGCCCGTGGCTTCGAATGCGCCGTCGCTCATGCCGTGCCCACTCCTTCGGTGTGGCCCGTCGCGGCCATGCCCAGATAGGCCTCGGTCAGCTGGTCCGCCCGGACCTCGGAACGCGGGCCGCACCAGGAGACCCGGCCCTGCGCGAGGTAGGCGACGGTGTCGGCGATGCCGAGGATCTCGGCGGCCTTCTCCTCCACCAGGAGCAACCCCGTTCCCGCGTCACGGAGTTCGGCGAGGAGACGGAAGACCTCCTCGACCACCCGGGGCGCGAGGCCCAGGGACGGCTCGTCCGCGATCAGCACCTTGGGCGGGCGCTGGAGGAGGGGTGCGAGGGCGAGCATCTGCTGTTCGCCTCCGGAGAGGGAGCCCGCGGTGACCTTGCGCCGTGCGGCGAGGCCGGGGAAGCGGTCGTAGACGGCCTCGCGGGCGTGCCCATCGGGGAGGTGCAGAGTGAGGTTCTCCTCGATGGTGAGGGAGGGGAAGATACCGCGGCCTTCGGGGGCGAGGACGACTCCCGCTCGGGAGCGGTGGACGGGGCCGTTCTTCGTCGCGTCAGCTCCAGCGACGTATATCTGCCCCTCGGTGGGGGCGAGGAGTCCGGCGGCCGCCCTGCACGTCGTCGATTTGCCTGCCCCGTTGGGGCCGAGCAGGGCGAGGATCTCGCCGGGGTGGACGGCGAGCGTCACTCCGTGGAGGACGGGGGTGCCGTCGTATCCGGCGTGGACGTCACGCAGGGCGAGGGAGGGCGGGGTCGGCGGTGTCGGCCGGGTCGGCGGGGTCGGCGGGGTCTTCTCCCCGGGCCCGCCCCTTCCTGATACCGGCTCCGCCGTCACCGGCGGCCGTAGATCACCGCCTCCGCCGAGTTCGTCCTCAAGCGCCGGACGGGCTGAAAGCTCTCGCCCTCCGGGGTCCGGAAGCGAACCGCCGGAGGCAGCCCCAACCCCCACCATCCATACCCGCCTCCGATGCAACCGCACCGAAACCGCCGCACAGTACCCATCAGGATCATTGGCCAACGCAAGCCCCGCCAACCCGAACAGAATCACCGGCAACTGCACGGACTCCGTCACGTAGTCGGCGACCAGATGCGGCACGATCGCGAAGACAAGCCCCGCCACCACCGCGAACTGCGGCCTGCGCACCCCCGCCGCCACCACCACCGCCAACCAGATGAGCCCCGTCATCGCGGTGAAGTCCGTGGCCGTGATCCGGGTGTTGAACGACGCGTACATCACGCCGCCGAACCCCGCGAGCCCCGCCGACAAGGTGAACACAAGCAGCTTCGTCCGCACCACCGAGACCCCGGAGGCCATCGCGGCGGCCGGAGCGGACCGCACCGCCAGCATCGCCCGCCCCGTCGCGGAACCCCGCAGCGCGCTCAACGCGGCCACGGTCACCGTCACCAGGACGACCATCGCCACGCCCATCGCGCGATCGTCGCTCAGGTCGACGGGGCCGAAGACGGCCCGCGGGATCTCCCATCCGGTGTCGCCGTTCCTCAACCAGCCCATCTGGAAGAGGACTTGATCGGCGAGGAAGGCAAGGGCGAGCGTGGCAAGCGCGAGCGACCGGCCGCCCAGACGCAGCGCCGGCAGCGCGACAAGGGCGCCGAGCACCGCCGCCCCGCACGTCCCGACCAGCGCCGCGGCGATGAACGGCCACCCATGGCTCATCAGCAGCCCCGCCACGAGGGCCGCGCCCGTCACGAACGTCGCCTGCGCGAGGGACACCATCGCCCCGAGACCTGTCACCACCGTGAAGGAGATGAAGACCAGCGAGATCGCCAGCCCCTGGGCCAGGATGCCGCTCCAGAAGGGTGTGGTGACCGTGTAGAAGGACAGCGCGAGCAGCACACCACCCACCGCCCACGGGCCCCACCTGCGTACCCACGACTTCCCGGCGAGATAGTCGATCGGCGGCGCGTCCACCGCCGCCGTGCCCGCGGTCCGCTGCCGCCGCGTCATCAGGAGCAGCCCGGCGAAGAGGATCAGGAACGGTACCGCCGTACGGAAGCCCGTGATCTTCTCCGCGAAATCGGCGTACCCGGCGACCAGATTCTGCAGGACACCAAGGCCGAGTCCGCCCGCGAACGCCAGCGGAATCGACATGAAGCGCCCGAGGACGGCGGCCGTGGCCGACACGAACAGAAAGAGGGTGAAGTCGTGTGACGACAACCCCAGCAAGGGAGTTGCCAGCACACCGGCCAGGCCCGCGAGAGCCGACGACAGCATCCACGCCACCGACGAGAGCCGGTCCGCGCTCATGCCCCGCAGCTCCACGAGGGAGCGGTTGTCCACCGCGGCCCGCAGCCGCAGTCCCAGCGGCGTGTGCCGCATCAGGATCCACAGGCCGACCGCGACCACGGCCGTCGCGACCCACGTGATCAGCTGGTCGGAGTCGATGCCGACGCCGTCCAGCAGCTGCCAGTTCTTGGCGGGGCTGGGCCCGACGCCCGGCAGGCCGAACTGGTTCTCGGCCGGTTTGACGGACGCTCCCGCGTCCTGAAGGAGCTCCACCACCCACAGGCCCAGCGCGGGCAGCGCGACGAGCAGCCCGATCGTCGCGACGATCTGCGCGGTCTCGCCCACCCTCGCCAGCTTGCGGAACATCAGCCGGTCGAGGCCCCAGCCGAGCGCGGGCGCCACGACGCAGACGAGAAGCAACGCCGTCGGCACGGCGGGCCAGCCGAAGCCGGAGTGGAGTTCGTAGAAGGCGAGCGCGCAGAGGTAGCCGGTCGCGCCGTGCGCGAAGTTGAAGAGCCCTGAGGCGGAGTAGGACAGGACGAGGCCCGTCGCGAGCAGCGCGTACAGGGCGCCGGAGACGAGACCGCTCAGCACGAATCCCAGCAGGTCGGACATGGCTGCCCCGCCCTTCTACTTGAAGGGGATGGGTTCGTAGCACGTGAAGGGCGAGGACACCGAGTACTTCCCGTCCTTCAGCTGGACGAGGGCGCCGCAGCCGAACGACTCCTTCTGCCCCTTGGGCAGGCTGCGGTCGCCGACCATCGTGCCCTTGTCGAAGAAGCCGTTCGCCGCCTGCTGGAAGGAGTCGACGGTGAGGTCCTTGCCCGCCTTCTCGGCGATCGAGAGGAAGAGGTCCGCCGACATGTAGCCGGTCATCATGTGCATGTTGAGCGGGACGTCCTCGCCCGCCGCCTTCCTGATGTCCGCCTTGAACTGCCGCATCGCCGCGGTGTTCTGCTCGAACGGCTGGAAGGACAGGAGGATGTGCACGCCGTCGAGCGCCTTCTTCGTCGCGCTCTTGGCGAGGAGGCCCGGGTCGTAGTCGGTCGGGTCCGTGATCACGCCCTGGAAGCCGGAGCGCTTGACGGCCGTGAACAGGCCGATGTTGTACGGGGTCTGCATCACGGAGACGACGACGTCCGGCGCCTTGCCGCCGTCGGAGCGCAGGATCTCCTTCGTGTACGCCGACCAGTCGCTCGGCACGGAGGTCGCGGGCACGGTCGACTTGGCGTACGTCACCTTGTAACCGGCCGCCGCGAAGCTCTGCTTGTAGGTGCGGACGGCGAAGGTGCCCGCGTCGTTGTCGTTGGCGAGGATCGCGACCGACTTGCCCTTCGAGCCGTCCGTCACCTTCTTCAGGCCCTCGGGCCAGCTCTGGGTGATGGTGCCGCCGGGCATCGGCACCATGCAGCCGCCGAAGCCGTACATGTAACTCGGCCCGCAGAACGGCGGGATGGTGCCCCAGCCGAACGTCGGGACCTTCTGCTTCTGGAGGAAGTCGGCGCCGGAGAAGGTGACCGAGCTCATCGGGGAGACCGCGAACACCTTGTCCCGCTGGACGAGCTTGCGAGCCGCCGCGAGATTCTTGCCGGGGTCCTGGCCGTCGTCCTCCGCGCCCAGATAGTCGATCTTCCGCCCGTGTACGCCGCCTTCGGCGTTCGCGCGGTCGTAGCGGGCTCTGGCCCCGAGGTCGGTGTCCTTCTTGCTGTAGCCGCTCGCGGTCGTCATGGAGACGATGCCGCCGACCTTGATGGAGTCGGCGCTCACACCGCGTACGGAGCCGCCGTCCTTGCCGTCGCCGCTCGAACCGCTGCTGTTGGAGGCGGAGTTGCAGGCAGTGGCGAGGAGCAGTGCGGCCACGGCGGCGGTGATGGTGCGGAACGATCGCGACACGGGTGAGCCCCCTCCGACGAAGTGAGGGTGATTCTGTGCGCGACCTGATGAACCGTCAATAAGCGACGCCACGGTAATTGATGAACCGTCAGAAACCTTCCGGGTCAACTCAAGGGCTACCTCAAGGGTCACCTCAAGCGCGGTACAGCGCCTCGACCTCGGCTGAGTAGGCCGTCTCGATCGCCTTGCGCTTGAGCTTCAGCGAAGGCGTGAGCAGCCCGTGCTCCTCGGAGAACTGGTGAGCCAGTATCCGGAACGTACGGATCGACTCGGCCTGCGAGACAAGGGTGTTGGCGGCCACCACGGCCCGCCGCACCTCGGTCTCCAGATCCGGGTCGCGTACCAGGTCGTTCGGGGACATCGACGGCTTGCGGCGCATGGTCAGCCAGTGTTCGACGGCCTCGCCGTCCAGCGTGACGAGCGCCGCGATGTAGGGGCGGTCGTTGCCCACGACGATGCACTGCGCGACCAGCGGATGGTCGCGCACCCGCTCCTCCAGCTGCCCCGGCGAGACGCTCTTGCCGCCGGACGTCACCAGGATCTCCTTCTTGCGCCCGGTGATCGTGAGGTAGCCGTCCTCGTCGAGGGCGCCCAGGTCACCGGTGGCGAGCCAGCCCTCGTACAGGGTGGCGTCGGTGGCCTTGGGGTCGTTGAGGTAGCCCTGGAAGACGTTGCCGCCGTTCAGCCAGATCTCGCCGTCGTCCGCGATGTGCACGGTGGTGCCGGGGATCGCCTGGCCCACCGTGCCGTAGCGGGTGCGCTCGGGCGGGTTGGCGGTCGCGGCTGCCGTGGACTCCGTCAGGCCGTAGCCCTCGTAGATCTCGACGCCCGCGCCCGCGAAGAACAGGCCGAGGCGCCGGTCCATCCCGGAGCCGCCCGACATCGCGTGGCGCACACGGCCGCCCATGGCGTCGCGCACCTTGGCGTAGACGAGCTTCTCGAAGAGCGAGTGCTGCATGCGCAGGGCCGCCGAAGGTCCGGGCCCCGTGCCGAAGGCCTTGGCCTCCATCGCGTCCGCGTACCGCACGGCGCACTCCACGGCCCTGTCGAAAGGACCCGACTTGCCGTCCTTCTCGGCCTTGCGCCGTGCCGCGTTGAAGACCTTCTCGAAGATGTACGGCACGGCCAGGATGAAGGACGGGCGGAACGCCGCCAGGTCCGGGATGAGCGCCGCCGCGTTCAGGCTCGGCTGGTGGCCCAGCTTGACCCGGCCGCAGACCGCGGCGACCTGCACCATCCGCCCGAAGACGTGGGCCAGCGGCAGGAAGAGCAGCGTCGTCGCCTCGTCGCCGCGCCGGGAGTGGAAGACCGGCTCCCAGCGGTGGATGACCGTCTGGGCCTCGAACATGAAGTTCGCGTGGGAGATGAGGCAGCCCTTGGGGCGACCCGTGGTGCCCGAGGTGTAGATGATCGTGGCGATCGAATCCGGGGTGACGGCGCGGCGGTGGCGGTTGACCACCTCGTCGTCGACGTCCTGGCCCGCCCGGTACAGCTCGTCCACGGCGTCGGCGTCCAGCTGCCACAGCCTGCGCAGCTGCGGCAGCCGGTCGATCACCGAGCCGATCGTCATCGCGTGGTCCTCGTGCTCGACCATGGCGGCCGACACCTGCGCGTCGTGCAGCATCCAGAAGACCTGCTCGGCGGAGGACGTGGGGTAGACCGGCACCACTTGGGCGCCGACCGTCCAGAGCGCGTAGTCGAAGAGCGTCCACTCGTAGCGGGTGCGGCACATGATGGCGACGCGGTCGCCGAAGCGCACGCCCTGGGCGAGCAACCCCTTGGCGAGCGACATCACCTGGTCGCGGAACTCCGCCGAAGTGATGTCGCGCCACACGCCGTCGGTCTTGCGGCCGAAGGCGATGTGGAGCGGATCCTCAAGGGCATGGTCGAACACGACGTCGGCAAGGCCGCCCACCAGCGGCGCCGACGCCATCGGAGGGTTCGTGAACTCGCGCAATGATGCTCCTTGTGGCGCTCCGCACAGCGCCGGTGACGGTACCCCACCGCGGAGCCGGGCGGGAGAGGGGTGAACTACCCCTCGGTACGTACCATTCACGCTGGTCAGCCGGTGAAATCCGGCCACAAGGGGAGAGGCGGGACAGATTACTTACGGTTGAGTAAGTTTCGGTGGCGTAATCTCCACCGAATCTGTACGCAGCGGTTACGGCTGTGACGCCCCTTCGGAGACCCGCTCGACGGGCGCCGGAATCTTCGCTTCCGGTGTCTCCGTACCCGTACCCGTACCCGTGCCCGTGCCCGTGCCCGTGCCTGTGCCTGTGCCCGTACCCGAGCGTGCGGACCGCACCATGACGAGTACCGCCGCCCCCGCCACCAGACCCACCACACCCGCGACGACCGCCGCCGAGTTCAGACCGGAGGCGAACGCCGTCCGCACCGCATGATCGGAAAGCGTGCCACGCATGGCCGACGCACCGCCTCCCGCGACGGTGTGAGCCGCGTCATGGCCGAGTGTGTCCTGCATGCGCGAGGTCATGACCGTGCCGAAGACGGCGACGCCGAGCGCGTACCCGAGCTGGCGGAACGTGTTGACCGCGCCGCCCGCCATCCCCGAGTTCGCCGGCGGCACCGCCGCGAGGGCCGCGCCCCCGAGCGCGGGCGAGACCAGGCCGGTGCCGACGCCCGCGAGCGTGAGCCCGGGGATGAGCGCACCCCAGGACGATCCGGCGTCGAGCACCGCGAGTGCGACCCCGCCCGCGCCGATCAGGAGCAGACCCACGCCGATGGTCAGCCGCGCGGGTACCCCGTGAAGGAGCCGTCCGCCCAGCGCGGCGACGACGAACGAGGTCGCGGCCAGCGGCAGCATGACGAGGCTGCCGTGCACCGGGCTCATGCCGAGCACCGTCTGGAGCCAGATCGAGAGGTAGGGCATCAGGCCGAACGCGGCCGCGTTGTAGCCGATCGCGCCGACCAGTACGCCCGTGAAGGCGGGCATGCGCAGGAGCTTCAGGTCAAGGAGTGGGTGCGCGACGCGACGTTCGACGGCCACGAAGGCGGCGAGCGCGAGCACCGCGACCGTCAGGGTCAGCACGGTGGGCGTCGACGTCCAGCCCTCCGAACCGGCCCGCACCACTCCGTACGTCAGCCCGCCCGCGAAGAGCGCGAACGTCACCGTGCCCGCCCAGTCGACCCGGCGGCCCGCCTGTCCCTTCGACTCCGGCACCACGCGCAGCGTCAGCCACATCGACGCGACGCTCACCGGCAGGTTCACGAAGAAGATCCACCGCCAGCCCGGCCCCTCGGTGAGCAGCCCGCCGACGATCGGCCCCATCGCCGCCGCGGCCCCGCTGACCGCGCCCCAGACGCCGAGCGCGACCGACCGGTCCCGCCCCTGGTAGGCGGCGCCGAGCAGTGGCAGGGTCGTCGCGAACATCGCTGCGGCGCCGAGCCCCTGCAACGCGCGGGCGGCCACCAGGACCTCCGCGTTCGTGGCGAGCCCGCAGCCGAGCGAGGCGAGCGCGAAGAGCGCGGTGCCCGCCACGTTGAGCCGCCGCCGGCCGAGCACGTCCGCCGCGGCCCCGACCCCGAGCAGCAGCGCGGCGAGCGCGAGGGCGTAGCCGTCGATCACCCATTGCAGATCGCTCAGCGAGGCGTTCAGCGCCCTCGCCATGTCGGGCAGTGCCACGACCACGATGGTCACGTCCAGCAGCAGCATGAACGTCCCCAGGCATACCGCTGTGAGCGGCCCCCATGTACGCATTGTCAACTCTCCTCGTGCGATTTCTACGACGCGTGTGCGTTCCTCGTACGATGGAGTCCGTCCGGACGATCCAAGTCATCAGTCACGAGAGATCGAAGGAATTCGACACTGATGGGCAGTACAGCAACGGAATCCCCCACGTCGGCCATGCAGGACTCGCTCGACGTCAGACTGCTCCAGGCGCTGGAGATCGACGGCCGCGCGCCCTTCAGCAAGATCGCCGCCGTCCTCGGCGTCTCGGACCAGACCGTCGCCCGCCGCTACCGCAGGCTGGTCTCCGACGGCAGTCTGCGGATCGTCGCCGTCCGGGACCACGAGAAGCTCGGCCAGGACCAGTGGATGCTGCGGCTGCGCTGCGCTCCCGAAGGAGCCGACGCCATCGCCACCGCCCTGGCGCGGCGCCCCGACACCTCATGGATCGGCCTCACCTCCGGCGGCACCGAGGTCGTCTGCTGCACCCGGCCCCGCACCCGCACCGACCAGGACGAACTGCTGCTCGCCAAGCTCCCGCGCACCCCGCACATCGTCGACATCCGCGCCCAGCAGATGCTGCACCGCTTCTTCGGCGGCCCGGACGGCTGGCTGATGAAGCACGGTCCGCTCGACGCGGAGCAGATCGCGGCCCTGCGCCCCGCGCAGCAGCCCGCGTCCGCCGTCCGCACCGACGTGCCCCAGCGGATCGAGCCGGAGGACGAGCCGCTGGTCGCCGCGCTCGAACAGGACGGCCGCGCGACCTACCCGGAGCTTCAGCAGGCCACCGGGCGTTCGGAGTCGGCCGTCAAGCGCCGCCTCGGCGCGCTGCTCGCCTCGGGTGCGCTCTACATCGACATCGAGTACGCCAACGCCCTCATCGGTCTGCACGTCGGGGCGATGCTCTGGATCACCACCGCTCCCTGGGCCATGGAGTCGGTGGGCAACGCCCTCGCGTCGCATGCCGAGATCGCCCACGCCACAGCGGTGGCAGGCCCCTCCAACATCATGGCGACGGCAGTGACCCGCGACATTCCCGCGCTCTACACCTATCTGAGCGGAAAGCTGGGGCAGCTCGACGGCGTCCAGCACGTCGAGACCGCGCCGTTCATGCGCCGCGTCAAGCAGCTCACCTACCGGCCCTATCCCCGCTGACGGCCCCTACCTCCGCTGACGCCGCCGGTGCAGCCGGTCGCCGCCCGCCAGGATCGAGGCGGCGAGCGCGTCCGCCGCGCCCTGCGCCCCTTGGGCGGGAGCCCGCCGCTCGCCGTGCAGGAGCACGAAGTCGACCGCGCCGAGCTCCGGAAGGCCCGCCCGCTCCGGGACGCGGACCAGGCCCGGCGGGATCAGGCCGTGGGAGTGCGCCATCACGCCGAGTCCCGCGCGGGCCGCGGCGACCAGGCCGTTCAGGCTGCCGCTCGTACAGGCGATCCGCCACGCACGGCCGCGCCGCTCCAGGGCCTCCAGGGCGAGGGCGCGGCTGATGCCCGGCGGCGGGAACACGATGAGCGGCACCGGCTCATCGGGGTCGAGCCGCAGCCGCTCGGCGCCGATCCAGACGAGTTCGTCGTGCCAGACCAGCTCGCCGCGCGGGTCCTCCGGGCGCCGCTTGGCAAGGACCAGATCGAGCTTGCCCGCGTCCAGCTTCTCGTGCAGCGTGCCGGACAGCTCGACCGTCAGCTCCAGATCGACGTCCGGATGGTCGTGCCGGAAGGACTCGAGGATGTCGGTGAGCCGGGTCAGGACGAAGTCCTCCGACGCCCCGAACCGCAGCCGCCCGCCGAGCCGCGTCCCGGTGAAGAACGCCGACGCCTGCTCGTGCACCTCAAGGATCCGCCGCGCGAAGCCGAGCATGGCCTCGCCGTCCTCCGTCAGCTCCACCGAGTGCGTGTCACGCGCGAAGAGCTGGCGTCCGGTGGCGTCCTCCAGGCGGCGCACGTGCTGGCTCACCGTGGACTGGCGCAGACCCAGGCGCCGGGCGGCCTGCGTGAAGCTCAACGTCTGGGCCACGGCGAGGAACGTACGGAGCTGGGCGGGGTCGTACATGGTCACGAGGCTATCGCAGGTTATCGCGGAACGTGATGACAGTCAGTGCGGTATCCGGGATTCCCGATTGCGGTGATCAGGAGGATCATCGAGAGGGCACGACATGAACCGAACCGATGGAGCGAAGTGAAACGCCCGAGCTGGCCCACCTGGATGCCGATCGACCCCTACATCCTGGCGTTGCTCGGCACAGTGGGCGTCGCCGCGCTGCTGCCCGCGCGCGGCGTCGGCGCCGACATCGCGGGCGGGGCGTCCACCGCGGCGGTCGCGTTCCTGTTCTTCCTCTACGGAATGCGGCTCTCCACCCGCGAGGCGCTTGACGGGCTCAAGCACTGGCGGCTCCATGTCACCGTCCTGGCCTGTACGTTCATCGCCTTTCCGCTGCTCGGTCTCGCGGCCAAGGGCCTCGTTCCGTACGTCCTGACGCCCGCCCTCTACAGCGGGTTCCTCTTCCTGACGCTGGTGCCCTCCACGATCCAGTCGTCGATCGCCTTCACCTCCATGGCGCGCGGCAACGTACCCGCGGCGATCTGCGCGGGCTCCTTCTCCTCGCTGGCCGGCATCGTCGTCACACCGCTGCTCGCGGCCGCCCTGCTCGGCAACAGCGGGGGCGGGTTCTCCACGGATTCGCTCGTGAAGATCGTGGCTCAACTCCTTGTGCCGTTCCTGGCCGGTCAGCTTCTGCGCCGGTGGCTCGGTGGCTTCATCGCACGGCACAAGAAGGTGCTCGGCTACGTCGACCGGGGCTCGATCCTGCTCGTCGTCTACACCGCGTTCAGCGAGGGCATGGTGGAAGGCATCTGGCACCAGGTGACGCCGCTGCGGCTCGGCGCGCTGCTCGGCGTGGAGGCGGTGCTGCTCGCCGCGATGCTCGCCCTCACCTGGTACGGGGCCAAGCGGATGGGCTTCGACCGGGGGGACCGTATCGCCATCCAGTTCGCCGGGTCCAAGAAGTCGCTCGCGGCCGGACTTCCCATGGCGAGCGTCCTGTTCGGGGCCCAGGCCTCACTGGCCGTGCTGCCCCTGATGCTCTTCCACCAGATGCAGCTGATGGTCTGCGCGGTGATCGCCAAGCGGCGCTCGCGCGACGCCACGGACGCCGAGGACGCCACGGACGCCGAGGACTTCGTCACCCAGCCGTCGCAAGCCGAAGAGACACGAACCGCGGTCGGTACAGGGACACGTTCCGGCTGACGTTCGCCTGCGCGCTCGCGGGCGCCGCGTCCAGCCAGTTGACGTCGTAGCTGAGCAGCAGCCGCCCGTTCCCGCTGAGCGCCGGATGGGCCTGGGGGTTGTACGCGGCCATGTCCTGCTCGGCCGAGCCGTCCTTCGGCAGCGGCGGCGAGAAGCCCTTCGCGGGGCCGTGCCAGGGACCGGTGGGCGAACACGCCCAGTAGGAGGTCACATCGGTCAGACCCTGGGTGCCCGCGGCCATGGTGAACAGGACGTACGTCCCCTTCACGCGCACCACCGTGAACGCGCTGCCCACACCCTTGCGTTCACCGTCACCCAGGACGTGGCGCGGCTTCCCGGACTCCGTCCAGCCCGTGCCGTCCCAGTACCGCCACGCGCCGGGCTCCGCGAGCCTGCCCTTGGGGACGCGCGCCACATAGGCGTGCGAGGCGGGGCGCGCGGCGGCCTTGCCGTCGTTGCCGCCGAAGACGTACGTCCAGTCCCCGTCGTCGACCGTCGTCGTCCCGTACAGGACGCGCTTGTCCGGGTCCGGCACCGCTTGCTGGTCGGAGACCTTGACGATGCCCTCGACGCGCAGATCGGGCAGGGAGAGCGTGGCGACCTCGGTGGCGAGCGGGACGCCGTAGATCCACGGGCCCGTCCCGGTGGCGCGGGTCCACAGCAGGACACGTACGACGTTCTCGGACGAGCCGGGGGAGCGGGGCTCGACCTTCGCGGCGACCGGCCAGCGCCACTGCTGCGGCGCCGGGTCGGGGAAGAGCGGGGCGGGCAGGGTGTTCTGCAGGGTGCCCGAACGTGACATCACCACACCCGAGTTGCGGACCATGGGGGTGGTCGCGTCCCGCCATGTGTGGGGCTGGCCCACCGGGTTGGGCGGCGCGTGCACCTGGCCGAGGAAGGTGTCGGAGAACAGCCAGAGCAGCCGCCCGTCCGGCAGGCGCACCGAATGCGTGCCGTCCCCGCCGGTCCAGTCGTCGGCCCGTGCGGTGTCGTCGCCGTAGCGGGCGAACGCCCCGGTGACCTTGTCGTCGGCGGCCCAGGACGAGACGGTGCGCGCCCGGCATGCCACGCCGCCCTCCCGGTCGTCCGGGAGGGCGGTGAGCAGCACGGCCGCGCAGGCCAGGACGAGCAGCAGGACGATCCAGATCCTGCGCGCGCTCGGGCCGCCGCGTGGACCTTGGTCGGCGGGCACGTGCGGGACGTTAGTTGCTCGCGCGCACGTGGTCCATGGGGAGCCACGCCACGGTGTCCCGCGTCACAGGAGTCTTGGACCCGCTGTCCCCGCCGAGCCGTGTCAGCTCGGCGTCACTCAACGCCCGGTCGTATACGCGCACTTCATCGATGGAGCCCGTGAAGTGAGCCCGGCTGTCGACCCGTTGACCGACATGGAAGCCGTATCCGGAGTTGCGGGTGACCGAGCCGGGGACGTCGGCCGTGGTGATCCGCGTGCCGTCGATGGACAGGGTGAGCTGCCCCGCGCCGCGGCGCAGCGCGATGTGGTGCCACTGCCCGTCGTTGTACGCGCCCGTGGTGCGCACGGACGCGGACCTCGGGGCGGTGGCGCCGTCGCGCGTGGTGATCAGGCCCGTGACGCGGTTGCTCGCGGGTTCACCGCGCAGCCACACCTGGGGCTGGTTGGTGCCGATGCCGCCCATCCACAGCAGTGGCTGTTCCCCGCTCGTCGCGGAGTAACGGAACCACAGGGAGGCGGTGAAGTCCTTGGTGCCGAGCGGGAGTTGATCGCGGTAGGGCAGGCGTACGGCGTCGTTCGTCCCGTCGAAGGAGATAGCTTTGCCGAACCGGCCTTCGGTCGTGGACGCCCCGCCGAGCACGGCCGCGGGCTTCGCGCGCGGCGCGCGGTCGGCGGTCGTCGGGTCGGGGCCCCTGCGCGGCTGCAGCCAGTCCTCGGTGAAGCGGGCGAAGCGGATCTCGTCGCGGGCGTCGACCGCCCCGCCCTCGTACATCAGGCCCACGTGTTCGCCGTCGGCCCGCACCATGTCCGAGTAGCCGGACCAGTCCGTGGTCACCGTCGTGCCGCGGTCCACGCTGTCCCAGGTGCGGCCGCCGTCGTAGGAGGAGCGGATCTGCATCGTGCGGCGGCGGTCGGGGTCACCGGGGCAGGCGAGCAGCATGCGCTTGCCGAACTGGAGCGTGGAGCCCTGCACTTGGGGTGTGTAGAGATCGGGGATGGCCTTGAACGGCGCGACGAAACTCTCGCCGCCGTCGCGGCTGACCGCGTGGGTGCGGTGCCCGAGATCGGTGCCGTCCTGCTCGCGCCCGCTGACGTAGAGGGCCCCGTCCGGGCGCTCCGTGACGGTCATCTCCGACGGCTTCTGCCGGAAGGTGCCGTCGGCCGCTATCGGATACGAGTCCGTCGCGCCGATCCTCCAGTTGTCACCGCCGTCGTCGCTGACGACCAGCGCCGCGTGGTTCGCGGTGACCCGACTGCCGTTCCAGGTCTCGGTGTTGACGGTGAAGACGAGCCGTCCCGCGTGCCGGCCGCGGGTCAGCTGGAGTCCGTGCACGGGGCCAGTCGCGTACCAGGAGTTCCAGTCCTTCGGCAGGATCTGATCGCTCAGGTCACGCGGCGCCGACCAGCTGCGGCCGTCGTCGTCGCTGTACTGGAGGTGCGGGGTGCGGTCGCAGGGTATGGCGCAGTTCTGCCCGTCCGTGCGGCCCGTGTTGTACGTCTGGGCCAGGAGGATGCGGCCGGTCCTGCGGTCCACGATCGGGGCGGGGTTGCCGTGCGTGTCGCCCGCGCCCTCGTTGACGACCTGGAGCGGACTCCAGGTGCGGCCGCCGTCCTGCGACCGCTTGACCACGATGTCTATGTCGCCCGCGTCGCTGCAGTCGTTCGTCCGCCCCTCGGCGAAGGCGAGGAGCGTGCCCTTGACCGTCTTCACGACGGCGGGGATGCGGTAGCAGGCGTACCCGGGGTCCTGCGAGGCCTTGAAGAGCACCTGCTGCTCGAACCCGGTGGCGCGGGTGTCCGGCGCCGCCTGCGCCGCGGGCCCGGGGAGCAGCACCCCGAAGGCGACGACGGTCAACGCGGCGGCGGTGGCGGTGCGGAGGGATCTGAGGCGTACACGGAGAGCTGATGGCATGGCGCGGTCCACCCTTCGAGGTGACTGGACATCCTGACATCCCACGTCCAACGTTCGCGCCTCAGACGCTACTGGGACGGCTCGACACCTCACAAGAAGCGTGCGTGGCACGAATGGGTGTGGCCTGGTCGGCCGGGTGCTTGTATCTCCCGGAGGGCGTGAGGCAGACAGCCGCAGCCCCGGCTGCGGCTGCGGTTGCGGCTCTTCTACGGTGCGACTGGTCTAGGCGCCTCGTCCGGTGGGGAAGTGGCGGGTGAAGGTGACGTGCTGTGGCTCGGGCTGGCTGGTGGGGGAGTGTCGGCGGGGACTGACGGGTCGTCCCGTGAGAGGAGTCGTGGCAGCACGAGGAGGACGGCTGCCAATGCTGCGGCCAGAAGGACTACCGCGGCCTTGCGCAGTCCGGGGTGGATGGCCATCCGTGCGCGGATCGATGGTGGGGAGGCCGGGCGCAGGGTGGTGACTTGGTTGGCCCGGGCGTGCAGTGCGGCGCGAAGGCGGTCCTCGACGGCTGTCATGGCGTCTCCTTCAGTCTTCTGGCCAGAGCCGTGAGTGCCCGGCTCGCTGTGGACTTCACCGCACCCCGGGACAGGCCCAGGGTCGCTGCGATGTCCGCTTCTGACATGTACGACCAGTACCTGAGGACGAGGACCTCCCGCTGGCGCACGGTGAGCAGTCTCAGGGCGCGCAGCACTTCCTGGTGTTCTTCCTTGAGGAGGATCTCTTCCTCCGGTGGTGGTGCGGGGAGGATGCGCGGGGGGATGTAGGCGCGCACGGTGCGCCTCCTGCGCAGGACGTCCCTGGAGGTGTTGACCACGCTGCGCCGTACGTAGGCTTCGGGGTCGGCGATGCTGTCGAGCGTGTTGCCGTGACGCCGGTAGAGGCCTGCGAAGGCTTCCTGGACGACGTCCTCGGCTGTGGGGATGTCGTCGACCAGGAGGACGGCCAGGCGCACGAGGTCGAGCCTGCGCCGGCGGTACAGCATGTCGATTTCTTCCGGCACTGTGACGGACGAGCGGCCCTTGAGGTCTGCTCTCCTTCCGCCCTGGGAGAGGCGGGCCAGGAGCCATCGCCACCGGCTGCGCGGGACAGCACCTTCACAGGTGAGAACGGCAGCCATCAGCGCCCTTCCCCAGCCGACGGCATGGTGACGTTCTGACGGTGTGCGTGTCGGCCGTCATCCGACCCGGGGCGCCGGGGGGACGCCGGGAAGGTGCCGCAGCCGGTTTCCCGGCGGGTCTTTTCTGGCATGGGGGTCAATTACCTGTCGAATGATTCGAGCGGTTCGAGGCCTTCAGAGGATGCCCTCCACTGACAAAGACGTGTGAGGCTCCCACAGGTTGCAGTTCACCTCGCGCTGTGAGCGTGCGGCTGTGGCCTGGCCTGGCCTGGCCCGTCTGCCGCCTCCGGAACCTAACTCGTCGGCAGCGTCCTGCAACCTCGGGCGGACCCGCACGTCTGTCAGGTCGTGAAGGGAAGTTCCGTCCTGGCACGGAACCCGTGTGCCTTGCTTGTGTACGGCACACCGACGTGCAGGTTGAACCTGAGGATTACTGTGCTGAGAGTCAGAGTCGTTGCCGCTGTCGCGCTGGGCTGTCTGGGCCTGGTATCGGGCTGTTCGGGCCCGGCTGACAAGCCGGCGCGTGACCCGGAGGCGGGGGCGTCGATGTCGTCGACGTCCTCCGCGCCGGCGCCGTCCGGGACAGGGAGCCGTGCTCCCGCGCCGCCGCCGGATCATGAGCCGGTCTCGTACAAGCCGAGCTGGCCCGACCGGACCGCGCGCACGGCTCGGGGACATCGCGTCAACACGTGTGTGCCGAAGGACCTGAGGAGCAAGGCCACCACGCTGACGACCAGCGACGGGGTGCATCTGTCGGCGCTGGTCCTGGGGGACGGGCCCGACGGTGTTCTCCTGGATCACGAGCAGGGCTACAACATCTGCTCGTTCGTCGACATCGGGCGGAAGCTGGCGGAGCGTGGCTACCACGTGGTGATCCCCGAGTACCGCAATCACGGTGCGTCCGAGCACGTGGCCGACAACGAGCACATCGACCGCGACGCCCGGGCCGGACTGGCTGAACTGCGCCGTGTCGGTGCGAAGAGGGTGTTCTTGGCGGGTGCGTCGTGTGGCGGTACGACGGCAGCTGTCGCCGGCGTGGACACACCTCTGCGAGTGGTGGGCCTTCTGATGATGTCCTCGCCTGCCCGGTGCCTCGGGGCGGACGGCGGGGCGGACGGCGTGACGGCGGTGCGGAAGCTGAGGGTTCCGACGCTGTTGGTGGTGTCGCCCGGTGACATGCAAGGCGCGGTGGAGAAGCAGGTCCGTGAGGTCTACGCGGCCTCCGCTGCCGGCAAGAAGAAGGAGCTCGTCATCAACAAGAGCGGTTTCCACGGAACAGACATGATCAGGCGGGCCGGTGCCTCAGGGGCCGCGTTGCAGGACCGGGTCATCCAGTTCGTGGTGGATTCCTACGACGCCGCCCGCTGAGGACGGCCTTCACCTGTACCCCGGGCGACGGCCACGAGTGGGACTGGACGCTCCGGGCCGGACCTGTACTCACCGAGAGAGACATGATGAAGCGACACAGACGTACGAGGACTTCGGCTCGTCTGCTGGGCCTGTCGGCAGCGGTGCTGTCCGCCGCGGCAGCAGCCTTCACGTATACGGCCGCGACCGGTGTCGCGGCACAGACCGAGGCGACGGGACGGAACGCGGTACCTTCGTCCGGGGCCACCAGGACGGTCCGCTACGACCTGGGCGATAAGGCCTGGCGACTGCCACAGACCGGTCAACCGGGCGAGCTGACCGGGGTGGTGCACTACCCCGCCGACCTGGGCACGGGGCGGCATCCACTGATCGTGATGCTGCACGGCCTGCACGACACCTGCGCCGACCGGAAGGCGGACGCGGCGCGCACAGCTGCCGAGCACGATGGTGACGACGCCGCGTACGAAGCTGCCAATGCCAAGCTGTCCGCCTGGCCGTGTGCGTCGGGAACACCCGCGTTGCCCAGTGAGCGCGGATACGACTATCTGGGCCGCAGGCTGGCCGCCCAGGGGTTTGTCGTGGTCTCGGTCGGCGCCAACGGCATCAACGCCTCCTCCGTGACAGGGGATGACAACGCTGCCGCGCGCGCGGATCTCATCAACCGGCATCTGCGCATGTGGCAGGAGCTCAGCTCCAAGGACAAGGGCGAGCTCGCCGGGAAGTTCACCGACACGGCGACCGGAGCGGCGCGACGTGTCGGCTTCGCCCACCACGTGGACATGGGCAACGTGGGGATCATGGGGCATTCCAGGGCAGGCGCCGGGGTCACCTGGCAAGCGGCTGACAGCCATCGGGGGCAGTGGCCCAAGGGCGTCGAGGTCAAGGCGGTGGCCGCTGTGGCGCCCGCCTACAACGTGATGACGGAGGACATGTCCAACTACACGATCACCAAGACCCCCTTCGCCTCCTTCCGGGGAACATGCGACGGACAGGTGGGCGGTGAGGCACTCTGGTTCGCGGCCGACGCGGCCAAGGGGAACCGGAGTGGCTTCTACCGGTTCGCGATCCACGGGGCGAACCACAACTACTTCAACACGCAGTGGTCGCCCCAGAGCCGTCAGGTCGCGGCCTCCGACGACGCCATGCCGGTGGAAGGACACCCCGGGCAGTGCACTGACCGTGAGGGTGCGGCGCCGACCAGGCAACTGACGGAGCCGCAGCAGCGTCATGTCGCCGCCACGTACCTCGATGCCTTCTTCCGCCGCCACCTCCTCGGCGACACCGGGCAGGACCAGGTCCTGACGGGGGCGCGGCATCCCGACGCGGCCATCACGGAGGTGGACGTCACCACCGCTGCTCCCTGAACGGCAGCCGTCTGCGTAAAGGGGGCAGCCTTCAGGAGGCCGGACTCGTCCTGCGCGCGCCCGACCCCGCCGACCGCCGCAAGAACGCGGTCACGATTACGGAGGACGGCGAGCGGACCCTCGTCCGCTGTGCCGAGGCGGCGCGGCGCGCCAACGATGAACTCCTGGCTTCTCTTTCGGCTGCCGAGCGTGAGCAGTTCCTCTCACTGCTCACCCGGATCTCGGGCACCGAGGCGTAAAGGGGCAGAGACATCTAGAAGTACGGAGACGGAGCGGGACCGGGACCCCGCCGGCGCAGGGGGCGCTCCCCGCCGGTCGGGATCCCGCCGCCGTGCAGCGGGGAGCAGCCGGTCAGCCCTTTGAGGCCGAGGCCCGCACGGCGATCCGGTGCTCGCCCGCGTACACGTTCATGGAGGAGCCGCGCAGGAAGCCGACCAGGGTCAGACCCGTCTCGGCGGCCAGGTCGACGGCGAGGGAGGAGGGTGCGGAGACGGCGGCGAGCACCGGAATGCCCGCCATCACCGCCTTCTGTGCCAGCTCGAAGGAGGCGCGCCCCGACACGAGGAGCACGGCACGCGACAGCGGCAGACGGCCCTCCTGGAGGGCTCGCCCGACGAGCTTGTCGACCGCGTTGTGCCGGCCCACGTCCTCCCGTATGTCCAGGAGTTCACCGTCCTCGGAGAAGAGCGCCGCCCCGTGCAGGCCCCCGGTCCGGTCGAAGACCCGCTGCGCCGCGCGCAGCCGGTCGGGGAGGCACGCGAGCAGGTCGGTCCCGAGCCGGACCGGGGGAGCGCTGCCGCCGTCCGTGTCGTCGATCGCCCAGCGGGCCGTCGTACGGACCGCGTCCAGGCTCGCCTTGCCGCACAGGCCGCAGGACGAGGTGGTGTAGACGTTGCGTTCGAGGGTGATGTCGGGCAGGACGAGTCCCGGGGCGGTCTTCACGTCGACCACGTTGTACGTGTTCGAGCCGTCCGCCGTCGCCCCCGCGCAGTAGACGATGGACTGGAGCTCGTCCGCGGAGCCGAGCACCCCCTCGCTCACCAGAAATCCCGCCGCGAGCGCGAAGTCGTCACCCGGAGTGCGCATGGTGATCGCAAGCGGCTTCCCGTTGAGCCGGATCTCCAGCGGTTCCTCCGCGACGAGGGTGTCGGGCCGCTCGGTGACGGCCCCGTCCCTGATGCGGATGACGCGGCGGCGCTCCGTGACTCGTCCCATGTCGATCAGTCCCGGTTCTGTACGTGCTGGTAGCCGAAACGGCCCTTGATGCAGAGGTTGCCGTGGGTCACCGGATTGTCGTGCGGTGAGGTGACCTTCACGATGTCATTGTCCTGCACGTGCAGCGTCAGGTTGCAGCCGACTCCGCAGTACGCGCACACCGTCGTCGTCTCGGTCTGCTGCTCCTCGTCCCAGGTCCCCGCGGCCCGCATGTCGAACTCGGACTTGAAGCTGAGGGCTCCGGTCGGGCAGACCTCGATGCAGTTCCCGCAGTACACGCACGCGGAGTCGGTCAGCGGTCCGTCGTGCTCGACGGCGATCCGGGCGTCGAAGCCGCGGCCCGTCACGGAGATGGCGAACGTGTTCTGCCACTGGTCGCCGCAGGCGTCGACGCACTTGTAGCAGAGGATGCACTTGTCGTAGTCGCGGACGTAGAGGTCGTTGTCGACCTTGGGCTCCTCATTGAGGCGTGCGGCGTCGGGGCCGAAACGGTCGGGCTTGGCGTCGTACTCCTTGAGCCAGCCCGCGACCTTCGGGGTCGTCGACATGTCGACGGACGAGGCGAGGAGTTCAAGGACCATTTTCCGGCTGTGCCGCGTGCGCTCGGTGTCGGTGAGAACGGTCATGCCCGGTTCGGCCGTGCGCGAGCAGGCCGGGGCCAGAGTGCGGGCGCCCTCCACCTCGACGACACACACCCGGCAGGCGTTCTTCGGGGTGAGGGTGTCGCCCTCGCAGAGGGTCGGGACGTCCTTGCCCGCGACCCGGCAGGCGTCCAGGATGGTCGACCCCTCAGGCACTCTGGCGTCCTGCCCGTCCAGCGTGAACTCGATGAGTCGGCGCGGGATTCCCAGCGGTACGGCGGTCACTTGTACGCCCCCAGGCGGTCGATGGCGGATTCCACGGCGTTCCACGCGGTCTGGCCGAGCCCGCAGATGGAGGCGTCCCGCATGGTCCGCCCCACCTCGCGCAGGAGAGCGATGTCACCGGCGGCCTCGGCCCCGGTCCGGTCGACGATGCGGTGCAGGGCCTCCTCCTGCCGGACGGTGCCGACCCGGCAGGGCACGCACTGTCCGCAGGACTCGTCCCGGAAGAACTCGGCGATGCGCACAAGGACGCGGGGGAGCGGCACGGTGTCGTCCAGGGCGAGGACGACGCCGGAGCCGAGGGTGGTGCCCGCCTCCCTCGTCCCCTCGAAGGTGAGCGGGACGTCCAGCTCGTCGGGGCGTACGAAGCCTCCGGCCGCGCCGCCCAGGAGGACCGCGCGGAGGTTGTCCGGCATCCCGGCGATGCCCAGGAGCTCGCCGAGGGTGGCCCCGAAGGGGAGCTCGTAGACGCCGGGGCGTTCGACGCTTCCGGAGACGCAGAAGAGCTTGGGTCCGGTGGACTTCTCCGTGCCGATGGCGGCGTACGCCTGCGCGCCCATGGTGAGGATGGGAAGCACGTTGACGAGGGTCTCGACATTGTTCTCGGCGGTGGGCTTGCCGAAGAGCCCCTTCTCCACGGGGAAGGGCGGCTTGGACCGCGGCTCTCCTCTGTACCCCTCGATGGAATTGAAGAGGGCGGTCTCCTCACCGCAGATGTAGGCGCCCGCACCACGCCGGATCTCGATGTCGAAGGCATACCCCTGCCCCAGGACGTCGTCCCCGAGCAGCCCACGCGCGCGTGCCTGCGTGATGGCGTGGCGCAGCCGTTCCAGGGCGCGCGGGTACTCGCCGCGGAGGTAGAGATAGCCGAGGTGGGCGCCGGTCGCGTACCCCGCGATGGTCATCGACTCGATGAGTGAGTACGGATCGCCCTCCATGATCACCCGGTCCTTGAAGGTGCCGGGCTCGGATTCGTCGGCGTTGCAGACGAGGTAGTGGGGGTGGTCGGGTTGCGAGGCGGTGGCCTGCCACTTCCGTCCCGTGGGGAAGGCGGCGCCTCCTCGGCCGAGGAGGCCGGAGTCGGTCACTTCACGGATGACGGCGGCGGGACCCATGGCGAAGGCGTTCCGCAGGGCGGTGTAGCCGCCGTGCGCGCGGTAGTCGTCCAGGGAAGACGGGTCCAAGGTGCCGATTCTGCTGAGGAGCAGGAGGCCTTCTTGGCCTGCTTGGGGGACGGCGAGGGCCGCGGGCGGCTCCGCGGGGGCGGTCTCCGGGGCGAGGGCGGCTCGGGTGAGGGTGTCGGGTGTGGCGGGGGCGAGGGTTGCGGTGACGTAGGTTTTCTCCCCGCTCCTCAAACGCCGGAGGGGCTGAGAATCAGCCCCTCCGGCGTTTGAGGACGAGCCGTCAAGGCGATGGGCGGTAACACCAGGCCCCCGCGCCAGCGGGTTTTCGGGAGGGGGCGGGGTGGGGGACAGAAGCGCCGCAGGCTCACCCGCCCGCACCACCAGCGCAGCCGGAGCCCGCTCGCACAAGCCCAGGCAAGGGCTCTGCTCGACAGCGACCCCGGGCTCCGGGGCGAGCCGCGCCTCCACCTCCCCGCAGAGCGAGGCCCCGCAGACGAGGTCCGTACACACCCGCACCACCGTCGCGGGACGCGGCCGCACCGAGAACATCGAGTAGAACGTGGCCACCCCGTACCCCTCCGCCGGCGGCACCATCAGCCGCCGGCAGAGGTAGTCCAGACCCCCCGCGCTCACCCACCCCACGCGGTCGTTGAGCGCGTGCAACCCCGGCAACAGCTCATCCCGCCGCTCCCGCGCCGCACGGCCTCCCCGTGCCCACCGCAGGTCCGCGTCGCTGCGGTCGTCGGAGCCCTCCCACGCCGACTCGGGCGGGCCGAGCAGCGCGTCGACGGCCTCCCGCTCCTCGTCCGTCGGCTTGCTGTCACCGAAGTGCAGATCCATACGTCACGTCACCTCACGTCGCGGGCACGGTCAGCTTGTCGATACGTATCGCCGACGCCTTGAACTCCGCCGTGCCCGCGATCGGGCAATTGGCCTCGATCGTGAGCTGGTTGGTGTCGACCTCGTCGGGAAAATGCATGGTCATGAAGGCCAGGCCGGGGCGCAGCCCGGTATCCACCCACACGGGCGCCGTCACCGCACCGCGCCGCGAAGACACCCGGACCTGCTCGCCGACCACGACCCCGTACCGCTCCGCGTCCTCCGGGCACAGCTCGACGAACTCACCGCGCCGCAGCGGCGAGGCGAAACTCCCGCTCTGCACACCGGTGTTGTAGGAGTCGAGCCGCCGCCCCGTCGTCAGGCGGATCGGATACACGTCGTCCGTGAGATCGACCGGCGGGTCGTGCGCGACGAGACCGAAGGGCGCGAGTACGCCCCGCCGCGCCGGGTCCGCGTCCCACAACCGCCCGTGCAGGTAGGTCGGTTCGACCCGGTCCTCCGACGGGCACGGCCACTGGATGCCCTGAAGGGATTCGAGGCGGTCGTACGTCATGCCCCAGTGGTCCGGCGACACCGACCGCAGCTCGTCCCAGACGGCCTGCGCGTCCGCGTACTTCCAGTCGTGGCCGAGCCGCTCGGCGAGATCGCAGAGGATGTCGATGTCCTCACGCGCCTCACCGGGCGGCCGCACGGCCTTGCGCACCCGCTGCACGCGCCGCTCACTGTTGGTCGTCGTGCCGTCGGTCTCCGCCCAGGCGGCGGTCGCCGGGAGGACGACATCGGCCAACTCGGCCGTCTTCGTAAGGAAGATGTCCTGTACGACGAAGAAGTCCAGGGCCCGCATCCGCCGCGTCGCCTGCTCGCTGTCCGCCTCCGACTGCGCGGGGTTCTCGCCGATGCAGTAGACAGCCTTGAGCGCCCCCTCTTCCATCGCCTCGAACATCTCCGTCAGGTTCAGTCCGTGGCGCGGCTCGATGACCGTGTCCCAGGCCGTCTCGAACTTCAGCCGCGATTCCGGGTCGAGGATGTCCTGGAAGCCGGGCAGGCGGTTGGGGATCGCGCCCATGTCGCCGCCGCCCTGCACGTTGTTCTGGCCGCGCAGGGGTTGCAGGCCCGAGCCGTAGCGCCCCACGTGGCCGGTCAGGAGCGAGAGGTTGATCAGGGCGCGGACGTTGTCCGTGCCGTTGTGGTGCTCGGTGATGCCGAGCGTCCAGCACAGCTGCGCCCGCTCGGCACGCGCGTAGGCGTGCGCCAACTCCTTGATGGCGGCGGCGGGTACGCCCGTCACCTTCTCGGCGAGCGAGAGCGTCCACGGCTCGACCAGGGCCGCGTACTCCTCGAAGCCGGACGTCGCCCGCTCGACGAACGCCCGGTTGGCAAGACCCGCGTGGATGATCTCGCGGCCGATCGCGTGCGCCATCGGGATGTCCGTGCCGACGTTCAGGCCGAGCCAGCTCTCCGCCCACTCGGCGGTCTTGGTGCGGCGCGGGTCGACGGCGTACATGCGGGCGCCGTTCCTGATCCCCTTCAGGACGTGCTGGAAGAAGATCGGGTGCGCGAAGCGGGCGTTGGAGCCCCACATCACGATCAGGTCGGTGTGTTCGACCTCTTCATAAGAAGACGTGCCGCCGCCCGACCCGAAGGCGGCGGAGAGGCCCGCGACGCTCGGGGCGTGGCAGGTGCGGTTGCAGGAGTCGACGTTGTTCGTGCCCATCACCACGCGGGCGAACTTCTGCGCCACGTAGTTCATCTCGTTGGTCGCGCGGGCGCAGGAGAACATCCCGAACGCGCCGCGCGCGGCCCGCAGCCCCGCCGCCGTCCTGGTCAGCGCCTCGTCCCAGGTGGCCCGGCGCAGCGGCTCGTCGCGCGCGTCGCGGACGAGGGGGTGGGTGAGCCGGGTGTACGTCTTGGGCACCCGGTCCCGTTTCCTGCTCATGCCGCGCTCCTCATGTTCTCGCTCATGCCGCGCTCCTCATACGGTCGGCCAGCAGGTCCGAGATGGCGTGGACGGTGCGGAGCGTCGGCACCGGGACCCCGGTGATCTCCGCGAGCTCCACGACGGCCGCGAGCAGCACGTCGAGTTCCAGCGGTTTGCCGCGCTCCAGGTCCTGGAGCGTCGAGGTGCGGTGGTCGCCCACGCGCTCGGCGCCCGCGAGGCGCCGCTCGACGGAGATGTCCGGGCGGCAGCCGAGGGCCGCCGCGACGGTGAGCGTCTCGGTCATCATGATCTCGATGACGCGGCGCGTGCCGCCGTGCAGGCACATCTCGCGCATCGTGGCGCGGGCGAGCGCGCTGATCGGGTTGAAGGAGATGTTGCCGAGCAGCTTGATCCAGATGTCGCCGCGCAGTTCGGGTTCGACGGGGCACTTCAGGCCGCCCGCCCGCATGGCGTCGCTGAAGGCGAGACAGCGCGCCGAGCGCGAGCGGTCGGGCTCCCCGATGGAGAACCGGGTTCCTTCCAGGTGCCGGACAACTCCGGGCCCCTCCAGTTCGGTTGCCGCGTACACCACGCATCCGATGGCCCGCTCGGGCGCGATCACCGCACTGACCGCGCCGTCGGGGTCCACGCTCGCGACGCGGTGACCGTCGTGCGGGCCGCCGTGCCGGTGGAAGTACCACCAGGGGATTCCGTTCTGGGCGGCGATCACCGCCGTCCCCTCGTGCAGGAGAGGCTCGATCAGCGGCCCGCACGCCGCGTACGAGTTGGCCTTCAGGCCCAGGAAGACGAAGTCGACGGGGCCGATGTCGGCCGGGTCGTCGGTGGCGTGGGCCCGCGCGGTGAAGTCGCCGCGCGGGCTGTGGACACGTACTCCGTGCTGCCTCATGGCCGCGAGATGCGGTCCACGGGCGACGAGATGGACATCGGCTCCGGCGCGGTGCAGCGCGGCTCCGACGTAGGCGCCGATCGCACCGGCGCCGAGGACTGCGACTTTCACGGTGGCGCGCTCCGTTCGGTTGAGGGATCCGAAGAAGGCTCGAGAGATGCGGAGAGAGAAGGCTCAGAATCGACATCGCACACATGAAGTGTCGACGGAATATTGTCTACAGTATGGAAGTTGAGCCAGCAAGAGGTCGCGCGGCACATTGCATACCGTCGACGGAATCGGCTCGACCCCCTTCACAACCGCTCACATGATTCCTACTGTTCGGGATCATGAAGCCTCCCGTCGCACCTCCGGGATGGAGTCGCTGGCTCGTACCGCCCGCCGCCCTGTCCGTGCACCTCTCCATCGGCCAGGCCTACGCCTGGAGCGTCTTCAAACCCCCGCTGGAATCAGCCCTCCACCTCAGCGGCACGCAGAGCGCGCTCCCCTTCCAGCTCGGCATCGTGATGCTCGGCCTCTCGGCGGCCTTCGGCGGCACGCTCGTCGAGCGCAACGGGCCGCGCTGGGCCATGACGGTCGCCCTCGTCTGCTTCTCGTCCGGCTTCCTGATCGCGGCACTCGGCGCGGCGACCAGTCAGTTCTGGCTGATCGTCTTCGGCTACGGCTTCGTCGGCGGCATCGGCCTCGGCATCGGCTACATCTCGCCCGTGTCGACACTGATCAAGTGGTTCCCCGACCGCCCAGGCATGGCGACGGGCATCGCGATCATGGGCTTCGGCGGCGGCGCGCTCATCGCGTCGCCGTGGTCGGCGCAGATGCTGGACTCCTTCGGCAGCGACAACGACGGCATCGCGCTCGCCTTCCTCGTGCACGGCCTCACGTACGCCGTCTTCATGGCGCTCGGCGTGTTCCTGGTGCGGGTCCCGCGTACGGAGGGGGCGCGGGCGCCCGGTGCTCCCGGTGTGCTCGACGGGCCGCAGGTGTCCGCGCGGGCCGCCGTGCGGACACCCCAGTTCTGGTGCCTGTGGATCGTGCTCTGCATGAACGTGACCGCGGGCATCGGCATCCTGGAGAAGGCGGCGCCGATGATCACCGACTTCTTCTCCGACACCTCGACGCCGGTCTCGGCCGCTGCGGCGGCGGGCTTCGTCGCTCTGCTCTCCGCCGCCAACATGGCCGGACGCATCGGCTGGTCGTCGGCGTCCGACCTGATCGGCCGCAAGAACGTCTACCGCGTCTACCTGGGCGTCGGCGCGCTGATGTACCTGCTGATCGCCCTCTTCGGTGACGCGTCGAAACCGCTCTTCGTCGTCTGCGCGCTGGTGATCCTCTCCTTCTACGGAGGCGGCTTCGCGACGATCCCGGCATACCTGAAGGACCTCTTCGGGACGTACCAGGTCGGCGCGATCCACGGGCGTCTCCTCACCGCCTGGTCCACGGCGGGCGTCCTCGGACCGCTGATCGTCAACTGGGTCGCCGACCGCCAGGAAGAGGCGGGCAAGCACGGGGCGGGGCTCTACGGACTCTCGCTGACGATCATGATCGGGCTGCTGATCGTCGGCTTCGTCGCGAACGAGTTCGTCCGTCCCGTCCACGTCCGCCATCACATCGCCGCCCCGAAGGAGGCCGCCACCCATGACGACACCGACGAGCACGCCGCAAAGTAGTCCGCCTCGCCGCCGTGCGCTGATCGTCGGCGCCTGGCTCTGGGTGGGGCTTCCGCTCGCATATGGGGTGTATGAGCTCGTACACAAGGCCACTCAGCTCTTCACCGGGTGACGCGATGATGAGAAGTGTCCAAACCCCGCGCCCGTTTCCTGTTGCTTTACCTGTCTCGTTACTGGTGAGTCGCTGACCAGACTGGACCGTCCCGCATCTCCGGCACCAAGGGGGACCCGTTCATGCACGGCTCACGCATCGCCGCCGTCGGCCACTACCAGCCCGCCAAGATCCTCACCAACGAGGACCTGGCGGGCATGGTCGACACCAGCGACGAGTGGATCCGCTCCCGCGTGGGCATCCTCACCCGTCACATCGCGGGACCCGAGGAGCCGGTCGACGAGCTCGCCGCGCACGCGGGGGCCAAGGCCGTCGCCGCCGCGGGCCTCGCGCCCGACGACATCGACCTCGTCCTCGTCGCCACCTCCACCGCCATCGACCGCTCGCCGAACATGGCGGCGCGGGTGGCGGCCCGCCTCGGCATCCCGTCACCGGCCGCCATGGACATCAACGTCGTGTGCGCGGGCTTCACGCACGCGCTCGCCACGGCCGACCACGCCGTGCGGGCCGGGGGTGCCACCCGTGCCCTGGTGGTCGGCGCGGACAAGATGTCCGAGGTGGCCGACTGGACGGACCGCACCACGTGCGTCCTGGTCGGGGACGGTGCCGGTGCGGCCGTCGTCGAGGCGTGCGAACCGAGCGAGGTCCCCGCCATCGGCCCCGTGCTCTGGGGCTCGGTGCCCGAGATGGGCAACGCCGTCCGTATCGAGGGCACGCCCCCGCGGTTCGCGCAGGAGGGGCAGAGCGTCTACCGCTGGGCGACGACGCAGCTGCCGCCGCTCGCCCGCAAGGCCTGCGAGCGGGCCGGTCTCACACCGGCGGACCTGGCGGCTGTCGTGCTGCACCAGGCCAACCTGCGCATCATCGAGCCGCTCGCCGAGCGGATCGGCGCGGTCAACGCGGTCGTCGCGCGCGATGTCGTGAACTCGGGCAACACCTCGGCGGGCAGCATCCCGCTCGCCCTGTCCAAACTGGTCGAGCGCGGCGAGATCGTCCACGGGGATCCGGTGCTGCTCTTCGGCTTCGGCGGGAACCTGTCCTACGCGGGCCAGGTCATCCGCTGCCCGTAGCGGGCGGATCACCGCTGTTGGGCTGTGTGACGGGCCCAACTCCCCCTGGTGCTGGCCATTGTGCTCGGTAGACTGTAGACAAAAGGCAATCGTCGACGAGGGGACCGCGATGTTGTCCACAGGACTGCCGCAGGGGGCGGTGCCCAAGCTCGAACGGCCAGGTCCGCTCCGTGAGCGGGTCTACGAGGCGCTGCTCGAGCTCATCACGACCCGCGCGCTGCAGCCGGGCCAGCACCTCGTGGAGAGCGAACTGGCCGGGCACCTGGGGGTGTCACGGCAGCCGGTGCGCGAGGCGCTGCAGCGGCTCAACACCGAGGGCTGGGTCGATCTGCGCCCCGCGCAGGGCGCGTTCGTGCACGAGCCCACCGAGGAGGAGGCGGACCAGCTGCTCACGGTCCGTACGCTCCTGGAGGCGGAGGCCGCCCGGCTCGCCGCGGCGAACGCGGGGACCGCCGGGATCACCGCCCTGGAAGTGCTGTGCGCCAAGGGTGAACAGGCCGTCGCGGACGGCGAGGTGGACCTGGTGGTGACCACCAACGCGGCCTTCCACGCCAAGGTGATGGAGCTCGCGGGCAATGTCGTCCTCGCCGAACTCGCCGGGCAGGTGGACCGCCGGGTGCGCTGGTACTACACACCGGTGGCCCGTCGGCGCGGCAAGCAGTCCTGGATCGAGCACCGCGCGCTGATCGCGGCGATCGCCGAGCGCGACGAGCGCCGGGCCACGGAGATCATGCGCGCGCACACGGAGCACACGCGGGAGACGTACCACCGGCGCGAACGCGAAGCCTGACGCGTCAGCCCGTCCGGGCCGCGAGGACGGCCTGGGTCTGCGTCGTCTGCCCGGCCGGGCGCCCCTTGTCGTCATGGACGTCGGTCTGTACGACGACGAAGGAGCGGCCCACGTGCAGCGGGCGGGCCACGGCGCGGGCGCCGCCCGCGCGCACGGCGCGGAAGAAGTTCGTCCTG
Organism: Streptomyces sp. NPDC031274; assembly: GCF_055570235.1. Taxonomy (NCBI): domain Bacteria; kingdom Bacillati; phylum Actinomycetota; class Actinomycetes; order Kitasatosporales; family Streptomycetaceae; genus Streptomyces; species Streptomyces sp. NPDC031274. Next base: position 152,968 of record NZ_JBVIHP010000009.1, read on the forward strand.
GACTCCACCGTGGACGTGGCCGCCCCCCGCCGGCAGATGGAGAAAGGCGCAGACCGCGCCCATGGTGTCGGCGAGCGTCATGAGCGCCCCACCGTGCAGAACACCGTCCACCGTGCACAGCTCCGCCGACCAGGCCAGGGCGCCGGTGGCACGGTCGGCCGTGGCTTCGTCGAGGGTGATGCCCAGGCGCCCGGCGAAGGGCAGGGCGGCCAGGAGAGCGGCTGTACTCACGGTGCCGGAAGGCATGCGGTCGCTGTGCCCGCGATGCCGCGGGGCGGCCATGACCTCGGAGGTAATGGGGCGCGCGCGTGCCCCTCGCGGCGGAGCCTTGCCCGCCTCTTTGTCCTGTGACTGGAGAAAGTCATGGGTAATTCCTGCGCAACTTCTTCCCACTCCCGGCAGGCGCTGCTACGTTCCCCTCGAAAGCCCGACGCGACGGCGAGAATCCGCCGCTGCGGGACGAGTGGGACGACATGAGTTGCCCAAAGAGGCGGGGAGGGGCGCGTGAGACGTATGACGGCTCGACCCGCCAATGCGCACCAGGCGCGACTGCTGCGGCTGCTGCGTGACGGAGGGCCCAACTCCCGTGCCCAGCTGGGCGATCAGGTCGACCTCTCCCGGTCGAAACTGGCCGTCGAGGTGGACCGGCTTCTGGAGACCGGACTCGTGGTCGCCGACGGACTCGCCGCCTCGCGCGGCGGCCGCCGCTCCCACAACATCCGCCTGGCCCCCGGCCTCCGCTTCCTCGGCGTGGACATCGGCGCGACCTCGGTCGACGTAGCGGTGACCAATGCCGAGCTGGAGGTGCTCGGCCACATCAACCAACCCATGGACGTGCGCGAAGGCCCCGTTGCCGTCTTCGAGCAAGTCCTCGCCATGGCGGCCAAGTTGAAGGCCTCCGGGCTCGCGGAAGGGTTCGACGGCGCCGGAATCGGCGTCCCGGGCCCCGTCCGCTTCCCCGAGGGCGTCCCGGTCGCCCCGCCCATCATGCCGGGGTGGGACGGCTTTCCCGTACGGGAGGCCATCAGTCAGGATCTGGGCTGTCCCGTCATGGTCGACAACGACGTGAACCTGATGGCGATGGGGGAACAGCACGCGGGCGTCGCACGCTCCGTGGGCGACTTCCTCTGCGTCAAGATCGGTACGGGCATAGGCTGCGGAATCGTCGTCGGCGGTGAGGTCTACCGAGGGGTGACCGGCAGCGCGGGCGACATCGGCCACATCCAGGTCGAACCGGACGGGCGGCCCTGCGCCTGCGGCAACAAGGGCTGCCTAGAGGCGTACTTCAGCGGCGCGGCACTCGCCCGCGACGCGGAGGACGCCGTCGGCCAAGGGCTTCTCCAGGAGCTCGCGACCCGGCTTGAAACCGCGGGCAGGCTCAGCGCGGTCGACGTCGCCGCGGCCGCCGCCGCCGGGGACGCCACCGCACTCGACCTCATCCGCGCGGGCGGCAACCGCACCGGCCAGGTCATCGCGGGCCTCGTCAGCTTCTTCAACCCGGGCCTCGTGGTGATCGGCGGCGGTGTGACCGGCCTCGGCCACACGCTGCTCGCCGCGATCCGTACGCAGGTCTACCGCCAGTCGCTGCCTCTGGCGACCGGCAACCTCCCCATCGTCCTTGGCGAGTTGGGGCCCACCGCCGGTGTCATCGGCGGTGCCCGGCTCATCAGCGACCACCTGTTCTCACCGGCCTGACCGGTACGTTCTCGCCCGGCCGACCGGCACGCACGACCCGTAGCACTGTCCGTGCATACGTACGACCCGTAGCACTGCCCGTACGACGCCACGCACCACACCCCACCCAGTACAGCGCGCTGCCTCGCCCTGCTCCGAAACAGGCTCTGCCCCCCATGGGCCGTCGCCCTACCCCGCCCTGCCCTGTAACCGGCCGCACCCGCCTTAGGGAACCTGTCATGGCACCAGAACCACCGCTGCTCACCATGTCCGGCATCACCAAGTCGTTCCCCGGTGTCCGCGCCCTCGACGGCGTCGACCTCCAGGTCCAGGCCGGTGAAGTGCACTGCCTCCTCGGTCAGAACGGCGCCGGGAAGTCCACGCTCATCAAGGTCCTCGCGGGGGCCCACCAGCCCGACGACGGCGAGATCACCTGGCGCGGCGAGCCCACCACGCTCAAGTCGCCCATCGCCGCCATGCGCCTGGGCATCGCCACCATCTACCAGGAGCTCGACCTGGTGGAGGGCCTGTCCGTCGCCGAGAACGTCCACCTCGGACATGAGCCGACCGCGGCCGGTTTCGTCGTCAAGGGACGCGAGGCGAAGGCCTCGACCGCCGCTCTGCTCAAGCGACTCGGGCACGCCGAGATCGACCCGGCAACGCTCGTCGGCGACCTCTCCGCCGCCCATCAGCAGATCGTGTCCATGGCCCGTGCGCTCTCCCACGAAGTACGTCTCATCGTCATGGACGAGCCGTCGGCCGCCCTCGACCCGGACGAGGTCGACAACCTCTTCCGTATCGTCGCCGCTCTCACGGCGGACGGCGTCGCCGTCGTCTACATCTCCCACCGCCTCGAAGAGATCCGCCGCATCGGCGACCGCGTCACCGTCCTGAAGGACGGCCGGGCGGTCGCGGGCGGACTCCCCGCGAAGGAGACCCCGACCAGCGAGGTCGTCGCCCTGATGACGGGCCGCAACGTCGAGTACGTCTTCCCGGACCGCCCCGCAGGACCACCCACGACCGAGCCGGTGCTGAAGGCTTCAGGGCTCGCCCGCGAGGGCGAGTTCGAACCCATCGACCTCGAACTGCGCCCCGGCGAGATCGTCGGCCTTGCCGGACTCGTCGGCTCCGGGCGCTCCGAGATCCTGGAGACGATCTACGGGGCTCGCAAGCCCTCCGCCGGTCAAGTGACGGTGGACGGGCAGGTGTTGCGGCCCGGCAGCGTACGCGCCGCCGTGCGCGCGGGGCTCGGCCTCGCCCCCGAGGAGCGCAAGGCGCAGGCCCTGCTGATGCTGGAGTCCGTCACCAACAATGTGTCGGTCTCCACCATGTCCCGCTTCTCGCGCGGAGGCTGGCTCGACCGGGGCGCCGAGAAGAAGGCCGCACAGGCCGCGACCCGCGAGCTCTCCCTGCGCCCCGACAACCCCTCCGCCCCGGTCCGCACGCTCTCCGGCGGCAACCAGCAGAAAGCCGTCCTGGCCCGCTGGCTGCTCCGCGGCTGCCGCGTCCTGCTGCTCGACGAGCCGACCCGCGGCGTGGACGTCGGCGCCCGCGCCGAGCTGTACGCCGTGATCCGCCGCCTCGCCGACGACGGCCTCGCCGTCCTGCTCGTCTCCAGTGAAGTGCCCGAAGTCCTGGGCCTCGCCGACCGTGTCCTGGTCCTCCGCGAGGGCCGCGTCGTCCATACGGCGCCCGCCCGTGACCTCGACGAACACCGCGTACTCGACCTCGTACTCGAAGGGAGCCCGGCGTCATGACGCAGCCCGCATCGCCGCCACGGCCCGCCGCATCGAAGGCTCAACCGGCGGACGGAGCAAGCCCGTTGCGGTCGCTCGTCGCACGTGCCGACGTGCGGACGCTGTCCCTGCTCGGTGTGCTCGCCGTCCTCGTCGTGATCGGCGGCATCACCCAGCCCGACTCGTTCCTCGACACCGACAACGTCCAGCTGATCCTCACTCAGTCCTCTGTCATCGGCGTCGTGACGGTCGGCATGACCTTCGTGATCATCTCCGGCGGCATCGACCTGTCGGTCGGCGCGATCGTCGCGCTCGCCTCTGTGTGGGCGACGACGGTGGCGACCCAGGAGTACGGCTTCGCGGGCATCCTCTTCACCGCGGTGATCGTCGGCATGGCCTGCGGCCTGGTCAACGGAGTGCTCATCGCGTACGGCAGGATGGTGCCCTTCATCGCGACGCTCGCGATGCTGGCCGCGGGCCGGGGTCTCGCCCTGCAGATCACCGACGGCAAGACCCAAATGGTCACCGTCGACGGGGTGTTGAAGCTCGGCGAGCGTGACTCGTACATCCTCGGCATCCCGCCGCTCGTGCTCGTCTTCGCGGCCGTCACCGTCGTCGGCTGGCTGCTCCTGAACCGCACCACCTTCGGGCGCCGCTCGGTCGCGGTCGGCGGCAACGCGGAAGCGGCGCGGCTCGCAGGCATCGACGTACGAAGGCAGCGGCTCTATCTCTACCTGCTCTCCGGCCTCTGCTGCGGGATCGCGGCCTTCTTGCTGATCATCCTTTCCGGGTCGGGCCAGAACACCAACGGCAACCTCTACGAGCTCGACGCCATCGCTGCCGCGATCATCGGCGGAACCCTGCTCAGCGGCGGCCGCGGCACCATCACCGGCTCCGTGCTCGGCGTGCTGATCTTCATGACGATCCAGAACATCTTCGCGCTGAACAATCTGGAGACCGCGACCCAGCAGATTGCCAAGGGGGCGATCATCGTCGCCGCGGTGCTCGTGCAGCGACGTACGGCCTCAACTCCCTGACCCGCAGACCCGCAGACCCGCAGCCCCGCAGACCCGAAGGGTTCACCGCCATGCCAGAGACATCACCATTCGCGAGCCGCAGAGGACTGCTCTTCGGAGCCGCCGCTCTGTCCACCGGCGCCCTCATCACGGGGTGCACCAGCAATGACCCCAAGGACGAGGGCTCGGACGACAAGTCCCAGCAGGTCGCCGACGACAAGCCCGGCAAGAAGGTCACCATCGGCTTCGCGGGACCGCAGGCCGACCACGGCTGGCTGAACGCGATCAACGAGAACGCCCAGGAGCGGGCGAAGAAGTACGCGGACGTCACGCTGGAGGCCACCGAGGGCTCGAACGACACCGCCGCCCAGATCGGCCAGGTCGAGACGCTGATCAACAAGAAGGTCGACGTCCTGGTGATCCTGCCGGCCGACGGCAAGGCGCTCACCCAGGTCGGCCTGAAGGCCATGAAGGCGGGCATCCCCGTCGTCAACCTCGACCGGGTCTTCGCATCGCCGCAGGCCTACCGCTGCTGGGTCGGCGGCGACAACTACGGCATGGGCCTCAGTGCGGGGCACTACATCGGCGAGAAGCTCAAGGACAAGAAGAGCGCCAAGGTCGTCGAACTCGCGGGCCTCGACAACCTCGAACTCACCAAGCAGCGCTCGAAGGGCTTCGACGACGCCCTGAAGAACTACTCGAACATCGAGAAGGTCGCCCGGCAGGCCGCCGACTTCACCGTCGAGTCGGGGCAGTCGAAGATGTCTCAACTCCTGCAGGCCCAGAAGAACTTCGACGCCCTGTGGAACCACGACGACGACCAGGGCGTGGGCGCCCTGCGCGCCATCAAGCAGGCAGGACGCGACGACTTCCTGATGGTCGGCGGCGCGGGCGCGCTCTCCGCGATGCAGGCCATCGAGTCCGACGACAGCGTGCTCAAGGCCACCGTTCTCTACCCGCCGACGATGGCCGCCTCCGCGATCGACCTGGCGCGCGCCCTCGGGCAGGGCAAGGGCGTCAGCGGCATGGCCGAGTTCGAGATCCCGGCCTTCATCACGCTCTACTCGGCCGTGGTCGACAAGGAGAACGTCGGCAAGTACATGTCCACCGGCTTCAAGTGATGCGCGCGTCCGCACCCCCCACCGAGCATTTACGAGGAGGAGTACCGCATGCCTGAGACGGAACACGAGGCTGAGACCGGTAAGCGGCCATTGGGGGTGGGCATGGTCGGATACGCCTTCATGGGCGCCGCCCACTCCCAGGGCTGGCGCACCGTCGGACGCGTCTTCGATCTGCCCCTGCGGCCGGTCCTCTCGGCGGTCTGCGGACGCGACGGCTCCGCCGTGCGCGCCGCTGCGGACCGCCTTGGATGGGCGGCCGCGGAGACCGACTGGCGCGCACTCGTGGCCCGTGACGACGTCGACATCATCGACATCTGCACCCCGGGCGACAGCCATGCGGAGATCGCGATCGCCGCCCTTGAGGCCGGTAAGCACGTGCTGTGCGAGAAGCCGCTCGCCAACACCGTCGAGGAGGCCGAGGCGATGGTCGAGGCCGCGGAACGGGCCCGCGCGCGGGGGCAGGTGGCCATGGTCGGCTTCAACTACCGGCGCGTTCCCGCTCTCGCGCTCGCCCGGCAGATGGTCGCCGACGGGCGGCTCGGCACGCTGCGGCACGTGCGGCTCACCTACCTCCAGGACTGGCTGGTCGACCCCGGCTTCCCGCTGACGTGGCGGCTGCGCAAGGACCGCGCGGGTTCGGGTGCGCTCGGTGATCTGGGCGCGCACATCGTGGACCTCGCGCAGTTCCTGGTGGGGGAGCCGGTGGCGGGGGTCTCGGCGCTGACCGAGACGTTCGTACGGGAGCGGCCGCTGCTCGAAGGGGCGTCGAGCGGTCTCACGGCGGAGGGGGGCGCCGCGGTCGGCCAGGTCACGGTGGACGACGCGGCGGTCTTCACGGGGCGCTTCCCGTCGGGCGCCCTCGCGTCCTTCGAGGCGACCCGGTTCGCCGCGGGCCGCAAGAACGCGCTGAAGCTCGAACTCAACGGCTCCGAGGGCTCGTTGGCCTTCGACCTGGAGCGCCTGAACGAGCTCTCCTTCCACGATCACACGGAACCCGCCACATCATCCGGCTTCCGCCGCATCCTGGTCACCGAGCCGGGCCACCCGTACCTGGAGGCCTGGTGGCCGCCGGGTCACGGACTCGGCTACGAGCACACGTTCGTGCACCAGGCCCGCGACCTGCTGCACGCCATCGCCACGGGCGAGCAGCCCGAACCGTCCTTCGCCGCGGGCCTCTCGGTGCAGCGGGTGCTCGCCGCCGTGGAGGAGAGCGCGGCGAAGAACTCGGTCTACACCTCCATAGCTGCCACCCCCGTCACGGTCTGAGGAGGCCTGTTCATGCCCCGCGACTTCACGCTCTTCACCGGCCAGTGGGCCGACCTGCCCCTCGAGGAGGTCTGCCGCCTCGCCCGCGACTTCGGCTACGACGGTCTCGAACTCGCCTGCTGGGGCGATCATTTCGAGGTCGACAAGGCGCTGAGTGACCGTTCCTATCTGGACTCTCGCCGCCAGCTGCTCGACAAGTACGGCCTCAAGTGCTGGGCCATCTCCAACCACCTGGTCGGGCAGGCCGTCTGTGACGCGATCATCGACGAGCGGCATCAGGCGATCCTGCCCGCCCGCATCTGGGGCGACGGCGAGGCGGAGGGGGTCCGGCAGCGCGCCGCCCGCGAGATCGAGGACACGGCACGCGCGGCGGCCGCCTTCGGCGTCGACACGGTCGTTGGATTCACCGGCTCGGCGATCTGGCATCTGGTGGCGATGTTCCCGCCGGTGCCGGAGACGATGATCGAGCGCGGCTACGACGACTTCGCCGAGCGCTGGAACCCGATCCTCGACGTCTTCGACGTACAGGGCGTGCGCTTCGCCCATGAGGTGCATCCCTCGGAGATCGCGTACGACTACTGGACGACGCGGCGCGCTCTGGAGGCGGTCGACCACCGCACGGCCTTCGGCCTGAACTTCGACCCCTCGCACTTCGTCTGGCAGGACCTGGACCCGGTCGGTTTCCTCTACGACTTCAGGGACCGGATCTACCACGTCGACTGCAAGGAGGCCAGGCGCCGCCTGGACGGCCGCAACGGCCGCCTGGGCTCGCACCTCCCGTGGGGCGACCCGCGCCGCGGCTGGGACTTCGTGTCGGCGGGTCACGGGGACGTCCCCTGGGAGGACGTGTTCCGGATGCTGCGCTCGATCGCGTACGAGGGTCCGGTCTCTGTGGAGTGGGAGGACGCGGGGATGGACCGCCTTCAGGGGGCGCCGGAGGCGCTGAAGCGTCTGAAGGCCTTTGACTTCGAGCCGCCGACGGCGTCGTTCGACGCGGCGTTCGGAGGCAATTAGCCCGCCCGGCGATCGACGACGAGCTCGGCGAAGCCGGTGATCGGGCGACACCCTGGGCCTTCGCGGTCCAGGGTGCGGCCCCCGGCTACGGCAGGGGGGGTGGGGCGGGGCGGTTCGCCCTGCCCGCACGCACCCACCCGCTCACCCACCAATCATCCACTTTGTCCCGCGCAAGGCAAAAGCCGAACTCTGATGCAGTGCAAGGGCTTTCCGCCACGGACAAACGTGGCTACCGTCCCTGATGTGTACAGGACATGAATCTTCCCGGGGTGACGGCGCACCCCGGCGCCCGGCGTCACCGCACCACACCCGCGTACGACCGTCCCCCTTCCGGAGGAACCCCGTGCACAGGAAACGCCTGAGACTCCGCAAGACCCTCGCGCTCTTCACCGGCACCCTGCTGGCCGGCGCCAGCCTCACCCTCGCCGCCCCTCTCGCGAACGCCGCCGACCCGGAGGCCGTCCGCGCCGCCCAGGCGCAGGCGGACAAGGCAGCCGACGGCAAGGCCGCCGCCGCCGAGGACTTCCAGCAAGTGACCCTCGCCAAGGGCGGTACCGAGACGGGCGAGCCGATGACGCTCGCGGTCATGCCCGACCGTTCGGTCCTGCACACCTCCCGTGACGGCACGCTCCGACTCACGGACGCCGCGGGCAACACCAAGATCGCGGGAAAGATACCGGTCTATTCGCACGACGAAGAGGGCCTCCAGGGCGTGGGCCTTGACCCGAAGTTCAGCGAGAACCGCGCGATCTTCCTCTACTACGCGCCTCCGCTCGACACCCCGGCGGGCGACGCCCCGGAGAACGGCACGGCCGAGGACTTCAAGAAGTTCGACGGCGTCAACCGCCTCTCCCGCTTCGTCCTGAAGGCCGACGGCACCCTCGACAACGCCAGCGAGAAGAAGGTCCTCGACGTCCCCGCGAGCCGCGGCACCTGCTGCCACGTGGGCGGCGACATCGACTTCGACAAGGACGGCAACCTCTACCTCTCGACCGGCGACGACTCCAACCCCTTCGCCTCGGACGGCTTCACGCCCATCGACGAGCGCGCGAGCCGCAACCCCGCCTTCGACGCGCGGCGCAGCGCGGGCAACACCAACGACCTGCGCGGCAAGATCATCCGCGTCAAGGTCGCCGACGACGGTTCGTACACGGTCCCGGACGGCAACCTCTTCGCGCCGGGCACCGAGAAGACCCGCCCCGAGATCTACGCGATGGGCTTCCGCAACCCCTTCCGCATGAGCGTCGACAAGCCGACCGGCGTTGTGTACGTCGGTGACTACGGGCCCGACGCGGGCGCCGCCGACCCCAAGCGCGGCCCCGCAGGGCAGGTCGAGTTCGCCCGCGTGACCAAGCCGGGCAACTTCGGCTGGCCGTTCTGCACCGGCAAGAACGACGCGTACGTCGACTACGACTTCGAGACCAAGACGTCCGGCGCCGCCTTCGACTGCGCCGCGCCGAAGAACGAGTCGCCGCACAACACCGGCCTGACCGACCTGCCGCCCGCGCAGGAGGCCTGGATCCCCTACGACGGCGGCTCCGTGCCCGAGTTCGGCTCCGGCTCCGAGTCCCCGATGGGCGGACCCGTCTACCGCTACGACGCGGACAACACCTCCCCGGTGAAGTTCCCGGAGGCGTACGACGGCGACTTCTTCGCCGGAGAGTTCGGACGGCGCTGGATCAAGCGCATCGAGCAGAGCGCCGACGGCACGGTCCAGTCCATCAACCCGTTCCCGTGGACGGGCACGCAGGTGATGGACATGGAGTTCGGTCCCGACGGCGCGCTGTACGTCCTCGACTACGGCACGGCCTGGTTCGGCGGTGACGAGAACACCGGTCTCTACCGCATCGAGAACGCCACCGACGGACACTCCCCGGTCGCCGAGGCGAGCGCCTCCGTGACCAGCGGCCAGGCCCCGCTCAAGACCAAGTTCACCGCCAAGGCCACGGACGCCGACGGCGGGACCCTGACCTACGCGTGGGACTTCGGCGACGGCGGCAAGTCGACCCAGCAGAACCCCTCGTACACGTACAAGAAGAACGGCGTCTACACCGCGACCGTGACCGTCAAGGACTCCACCGGGCGCACCGGTTCGGCCAGCGCGCACCTCACCGTCGGCAACACGGCGCCCAAGGTGACCCTGGAACTCCCCGCTGACGGCCAGCTGTTCACCTTCGGCGACAAGGTGCCCTTCAAGGTGAAGGTGACCGACAAGGAGGACGGCCCGATCGACTGCACGAAGGTCAAGGTCACGCACATCCTCGGCCATGACAGCCACGGCCACCCGGTCACATCGGCCAACGGCTGCGAAGGCACCATCCAGACGTCGGCGGACGGCGAGCACGACCCGAACGCCAACATCTTCGGAGTCTTCGACGCCGAGTACACGGACAAGGGCGCGGGCGGCCAGCCGGAGCTGACCACCCACGACCAGAACGTCGTCCAGCCCAAGCACCGCCAGGGCGAGCACTTCGACGACTCCAAGGGCGTGTCCGTGGCCAACCACACCCCGGCACACGGTGGCAAGACGGTCGGCGACATCAACAACGGCGACTGGGTCTCCTTCAAGCCCTACGTCCTCGGCAACGCCACCAAGCTGACCGCGCGCGTCGCGTCGGCCGGCGCCGGAGGCACGCTCGAGGTCCGCAGCGGATCGGCCACCGGCAGGCTCCTGGGCAAGGCGAAGGTCGCGCCGACCGGTTCGTGGGAGACGTACGCGGACGTGAGCACCGCCATCAGCAAGGCACCCAGGACGACCACCACGCTCTTCCTGGTCTTCAAGGGCAAGGGCACCGGAGCCCTGTACGACCTCGACGACTTCACCTTCACCACGAGCTGAGAAAGGGGCCACCCCACCATGCGGGCATCCGCACGCATCACCATCGCCACCGCCACGGCCGCCCTGCTCATCGGCTGTGTGTCGGGTCCGGCCGCCTCCAGGCCGGAAGGGCCGAAGGGCAAGGCCACCGGCGAGAAGGTCCTGGTCTTCTCCAAGACCGCCGGGTTCCGGCACGACTCCATCCCCGAGGGCATCGCGGCCATCAAGGAACTCGGCGCGGCGAACGGCTTCGCCGTCGACGCCACCGAGGACGCCAAGGCCTTCACGGCCAAGAATCTCGCGCGGTACGACGCCGTGGTCTGGCTCTCCACGACCGGCGACGTCCTCGACGCCAAACAGCAGAGCGCGTTCGAGGGCTACATCAAGCAGGGCGGCGGGTACGTGGGCGTGCACGCCGCCGCCGACACCGAGTACGACTGGCCCTTCTACGGCGAGCTCGCGGGCGCGTACTTCCAGTCGCACCCCGCGATCCAGCCCGCGAAGGTCCAGGTCGAGGACCACGGGCACCCGTCCACCGCGCATCTGCCGGGGGTCTGGGACCGGACCGACGAGTGGTACAACTACCGCTCCAACCCCCGGGACCGCGCCCACGTCCTCGCCTCGCTGGACGAGTCGTCGTACACCGGCGGCTCGATGTCCGGCGACCATCCCATCGCCTGGTGCCAGGATTTCCAGGGCGGCCGCTCCTTCTACACGGGCAGCGGTCACACCAAGGAGTCCTTCGCCGATCCCGCCTACCGGACGCATCTGCTCGGCGGGATCCGCTGGGCGACGGGTGCGGTACAGGCCGACTGCCGCCCGGAGAAGGGCTACACGCCGATCTTCGACGGCACGGCCACGTCGTTGGACGCCTGGAAGCAGGCGGGCCCCGGCTCCTTCGAGCTGAACGAGAAGGACGGGACCCTCACGACCGTCGGTGGCATGGGCATGCTCTGGTACGGGGAGAAGGAGCTCGGCTCCTACTCCCTCAAGCTGGACTGGCGCATGGACGGCGACGACAACTCGGGGATCTTCGTGGGCTTCCCGCCGTCCGACGACCCCTGGTCGGCCGTGAACAACGGCTACGAGATCCAGATCGACGCCACCGACGTACCGGAGAAGACCACCGGCTCCGTCTACGGCTTCAAGTCCGCCGACCTGAAGAAGCGCGACAAGGCGCTGAATCCGGCGGGGGAGTGGAACACCTACGAGCTCCGGGTCGAGGGCGAACGCCTTCGGATCTATCTCAACGGAGTGAAGATCAACGACTTCACCAACAAGGATCCGGCCAGGAGCCTGAAAGACGGTCACATCGGCATCCAGAACCACGGTGCCGATGACCAGGTCTCCTTCCGCGACATCCGGGTGAAGGACCTGCCGGCCCGAAGCGCCACCGGCGTGGGCCGCTAGACGGCGGCGGGCGGAGGACGCCGGACCTCCGCCCGCCGTCTTATCCCTGTCCCTTCGTCCCTGTCCACCGTCCTCATCCCTGTCCGCCGTCCCATCTTCGTCCGCCGTCTTATCTCCCCGCGCGATCGCCGCGTGTACGACAGGAGGCAGCCGTGCCCCATTCCCCTTCTTCCTCTTCTACTGGTTCCTCTGATGCTCCGGGTGGCGGTCTTACGGGGGTGTGGCTGATCGGGGCACGCGGTTCGGTCGCCACGACGGCTGTCGCGGGGTGCGCGGCGGTGACGGCTGGTCTGCACCCGCCGACCGGCATGGTCACGGAGACCCCGCCGTTCGCGGACTGCGGTCTGCCAACGTTGTCGTCGCTCGTCTTCGGCGGCCACGACACGGTGGAGTGCCCGCTGCCCAAACGGGCGGAGCAGCTGGCCGCCGGGGGAGTGCTCCCGCACGGCGTCCCGTCGGCGGTGGGCGCGGAACTGGCGGCGGCGGACGCGGAGATCCGCACCGGCGGACCGCGCCGCGGGGACTGCGACAGCAGAACGGACGAGGAACTGATCGAGTCCTTCGCCGCCGACCTCCGCGATTTCGTACGCCGCCGGGGGCTCGCCCGTGCGGTGGTGGTGAACGTGGCTTCGACGGAACCGCTGCTGGAGGAGGGCGAGGGGCGACTGCCCGCCAGCTCCCTCTACGCGGCGGCGGCGCTGCGGGCGGGCTGCCCGTACGTGAACTTCACCCCGTCGACGGGGTTGCACCACCTGGCGCTCGCTGCTGAGGCCGCCTCGTCGGGGCTCCCCTACGCGGGCCGGGACGGCAAGACGGGGCAGACGCTCCTGCGCTCGGTGCTCGGGCCGATGTTCGCCCAGCGCGCCCTCGCGGTCCGCGCCTGGTCCGGCACGAACCTCCTGGGCGGCGGCGACGGCGCGGCCCTCGCGGACCCGGCCGCCGCGGCGGCGAAGAACGCGGGCAAGGAACGGGTCCTCGCGGACACGCTGGGCTCCGCCCCCGAGGGCGAGGTCCACATCGACGACGTCCCGTCCCTCGGCGACTGGAAGACCGCCTGGGACCACATCGCGTTCGACGGATTCCTCGGCGCGCGGATGGTCCTGCAGACGACCTGGCAGGGCTGCGACTCGGCACTGGCGGCGCCCCTGATCCTGGACCTGGCCCGCTTGGTGGCCCGCGCCCACGAGAAGGGCCTTTCGGGTCCCCTGGGCGAACTGGGCTTCTACTTCAAGGACCCGGACGACGGCTCCTCGTCGGCCCTCGCCGAGCAGTACGAGGCGCTTGTGGGCCTGGCGTCGCGGCTGCGCGGGGTGGGCGCGTGAGCGGCGGGGGCGTGAAGGGCGGTGCGGGTGCTGAGGGGCCGGGCGTGGAGGGCGCACGTCCGGGCGGCGCCGGACGTGACTGGGCCGAACTGCTGCGTGTCTCGGCCCTGTTCACCGTCCCCGGCGACGCTCTTGCCGGCGCGGCGGCCACGGGTCTGCGGCCCAACCACCGCACGCTCCTCGCCATCGGCGCCTCTCTCTGCCTCTACGAGGCGGGCATGGCCCTCAACGACTGGGCGGACCGGGAGGAGGACGCCATCGAACGCCCTCACCGGCCGCTGCCGTCGGGCCGTATCGCGCCGTCCGCCGCACTGGGCGCGGCAGCGGCTCTGACGGCGGGAGGCCTGGCCCTGGCCGCAGGCGCGGGCCGCCCCGCCCTGACGGTGGCGAGCGCCTTGGCGGCCACGGTGTGGGCGTACGACCTGGGCCTGAAACACACGCCGGCGGGACCGGCGGCCATGGCGGCGGCCCGCACCCTCGACCTGCTCCTGGGAGCGGCGGCAACGTCGGCGACGCCGACCGGTGCGAACCCCCCGGGGCAGCTCACCACCACTGGGCCCGGCGCGATACCTGCGCTCCGCGCGGCGGTGCCCAGCGCCCTCGTCCTGGGCGCCCACACCCTCGCGGTGACGGCGGTCTCCCGCCGCGAGGCACAGGGCGGCTCCACGGTAGCCCCGCTGTGCGCGCTCACCGCGACAGCAGCACTGACGCGGCTACTCGCCCGGCGCTCTGGCACCGGCAGCGTCACGGGTAGGGGCGCCGACACCGGCGCCGCTGCTCCCTCCGAACTCCCGGTAGGCCGTCGGGCAACAGCCAGCCGCGGCCTGCCGGTGTCCATCCCGGGGCGCCAGGGCGGCGGTGCGTGGCGGACCGGCGGCGGTGCCTGGCGGACCGGCGCCCGCGGTGCCGTCCAGGCCGCGCTCGCCGCCGCCTACGCCGCCACCGCGGCTCGCCCCCTCTTCCACGCCACGCTCAACCCGTCCCCTCAGCTCACCCAGCGTGCGGTGGGCGGTGGCATCCGAGCCATGATCCCGCTCCAGGCCGCCCTGTCCGCCCGCACGGGCGCCCTGGGTGCCGCACTACTGACCGCCGCTCTGGCACCGGCGGCCCGCAAGTTCGGCCGGAAGGTGAGCGTCACATGACGGCCACGAGCAACCGGGCAAGCGGCCCCTTCCGCTTCGGATACGGCACCAACGGGCTGACCGACCTGCGGCTCGACGACGCCCTCGGCCTCCTCGCCGACCTCGGCTACGCGGGCGTCGGACTCACCCTCGACCACATGCACCTCGACCCGCTCGCCCCCGACCTCGCCGCCCGCACCCGCCAGGTGGGCCGCACCCTGGAACGACTCGGTCTGACGGTGACCATCGAGACCGGCGCCCGCTACGTCCTCGACCCACGTCGCAAGCACGGCCCCTCGCTCCTGGACCCCGCCCCGGACGCGCGCGCCGCCCGAGTCCGCCTGCTGATCCGGGCCGTCCAGGTCGCCGCGGACCTGGGCGCCCACGCCGTGCACTGCTTCAGCGGCATCACCCCCGAAGACACCCCGGAGGACACCGCCTGGCAGCGGCTCGCGGAGTCTCTCGGCCCCGTCCTGGACGCCGCATCCGGCGCCGGTGTACCGCTGGCCATCGAACCCGAACCCGGCCACCTCCTCTCCACGCTCGCCGACTTCCACCGGCTCCGTCACCAACTGGGCGACCCCGAACTCCTGGGCCTCACCCTCGACATCGGCCACTGCCAGTGCCTCGAACCGCAGTCCCCCGCCGACTGCGTACGCGCCGCCGCCCCCTGGCTACGGCACGTCCAGATCGAGGACATGCGCCGCGGCGTCCACGAACACCTCCCGTTCGGGGACGGAGAGATCGACTTCCCGCCCGTCCTCGAAGCCCTGGCCTCCACCGGCTACCAAGGCCTCACCGTCGTAGAACTGCCCCGCCACTCCCACGCGGGCCCCCATCTCGCCTCCCACTCCATCGAGTTCCTGCGCAAGGCGGCGACCGAAGCGACCAGCACCGCCGCAGCTCCCGCCGCCCCAGCCCCCACGCCCGCCAGAGGAGGAACCCCGTGACCGACGCCCCCGTCATCGACGACCTCCGCACCCGTCTCGACGCGGCCCTCGCCGGGGCCGCCCGCGCCTGGCTCGACCAGGCCACCGCGGAGGCCGCCGCCCACCGCGGTCGGCCGGAGCAAAGAGCCACCCCCGTATGGGAGTTGCGCTTCGCCGAAGCCGGGCGACGCTGCGGCCAGGACCACGCCGACGACGCCCGTGTGCTGCTCCTGCACGCGGCCGACGCGGACCCGGCCACCCTCACCCGCGTCTACGAACAAGGCACCGCAGCCGAGCGCCGCGCCGTCCTGCACGCCCTGCCCCACCTGGTCCCGGGCTCGGACGCGCTGCCCCTGGTCGAGGACGCCCTGCGTACCAACGACACCCGGCTCGTCGCCGCCGCCGTCGGTCCGTACGCCGCCCGGCACCTCGCCCCGCACGACTGGCGCCACGCGGTTCTCAAGTGCCTGTTCACCGGCGTCCCCCTGGACGCCGTCGCCGACCTCGACCGCCGTGCCCGCGCCGACGCCGAGCTCGCCCGCATGCTCGACGACTACGCCGGCGAACGCACCGCCGCCGGTCGCACCGTCCCCAGCGACCTGCACCGCGTCCTGGCCCTGACCGCCCCTACGGCCCCCTCGGCCGCACCGGCCCCCTCGGCCGCACCGGCCCCCTCGGCCCCCGCGACCCCTTCCACCGGCGAGGAACAGGAGTCCTGATGCGCATCTTCGACCCCCACATCCACATGACGTCCCGCACCACCGACGACTACCAGGCCATGTACGCCGCAGGCGTCCGTGCCGTCGTCGAGCCCGCGTTCTGGCTGGGCCAGCCCCGCACCTCACCCGCCTCCTTCTTCGACTACTTCGACTCCCTCCTCGGCTGGGAGCCCTTCCGCGCGGCCCAGTACGGCATAGCCCACCACTGCACCATCGCCCTCAACCCCAAAGAGGCGAACGACCCCCGCTGCACCCCGGTCCTCGACGAGCTGCCCCGCTATCTCGTCAAGGACAACGTCGTCGCCGTCGGTGAGATCGGCTACGACTCCATGACCCCCGCCGAGGACGCCGCACTGACCGCCCAGCTCCAGCTGGCCGCCGACCACGAGCTGCCCGCGCTCGTCCACACCCCACACCGCGACAAGCTCGCAGGCCTGCGCCGCACCATCGACGTCGTACGGGAATCCGCACTGCCCCTGGACCGCGTCCTCATCGACCATCTCAACGAGACCACGGTCAAGGAGGCCAAGGACAGCGGCTGCTGGCTCGGCTTCTCCGTCTATCCCGACACCAAGATGGACGAGGACCGGATGGTCGCCATCCTGCGCGACCACGGGCCGGAGCGGGTCCTGGTGAACTCGGCCGCCGACTGGGGCAAGAGCGACCCGCTCAAGACCCGTAAGGTCGCCGACGCCATGCTCCGATCCGGGTTCAGCGAGGACGACGTCGACCTGGTGCTGTGGCGCAACCCGGTCGCCTTCTACGGACTCAGCGGCCGCCTCGCCCTCGATGTCACGGACACCGAAGCCACCCACGAGGGCAATTCCATCCTTCGCGGCGGGGCGTGAGCCATGCGCTTCCGGCACCCCGACGGCAGCGTCGTCCACCTCGCGTACTGCACCAACGTCCACCCGGCCGAGACCCTCGACGGCGTCCTCGCGCAACTGCGCGACCACTGCGAACCCGTACGCAAAAGGCTCGGCAGGGACCGCCTCGGCATCGGCCTGTGGCTCGCCAAGGACGCCGCGCACGCCCTGGTCACCGACCCGGCCGCACTGCGCGGACTGCGCACCGAACTCGACCGGCGCGGCCTCGAGGTCGTCACCCTCAACGGCTTCCCGTATGAGGGGTTCGGCGCGGAAGAGGTCAAGTACCGCGTCTACAAGCCGGACTGGACCGACCCCGAGCGCCTCTCCCACACGACCGATCTGGCCCGTCTCCTTGCCGCGCTCCTCCCGGACGACGTCGTCGAAGGCACCATCTCCACCCTCCCTCTCGCCTGGCGCACCCCCTTCGACACCACCCACGCCGAGTCCGCCCGAGCCGCCCTCACCGCACTCGCCCAACGCCTGGACGCGCTCGCGGAGCTGACCGGAAAATCGATCCGCGTCGGCCTCGAACCGGAGCCGGGCTGCACCGTGGAGACCACGGGTGACGCCATCGCCCCCCTCACCGCGGTCGGCCACGAACGCATCGGGGTCTGCGTCGACACCTGTCACCTCGCCACCTCCTTCGAGGACCCGCAGACCGCGCTCGACGCGCTCGCCGCCGCGGGCATCCCCGTCGTCAAATCCCAGCTCTCCGCCGCCCTGCACGCCGAACACCCCCATCTCCCCGGAGTCCGCGAGGCCCTCGCCGCCTTCGACGAACCCCGCTTCCTGCACCAGACCCGCACCCGCACCGCCGCCGGACTGCACGGCACCGACGACCTCGGCGAATCCCTCGCCGGCGACGTCCTGCCCGAGACGGCACCCTGGCGCGCCCACTTCCACGTCCCCCTGCACGCGGCCCCCGCGCCGCCCCTCACCTCCACGCTCGGCGTACTCAAGGACACCCTCGCCCACCTGGTCGGCGAGCCTGACCCCCGCACCCACCACCTCGAGGTCGAGACCTACACCTGGCAGGCGCTGCCGCCCGAGCTGCGCCCCCGCTCCCGCCCCCAGCTGGCGGACGGCATCGCCGCCGAACTCACCCTCGCCCGCGACCTCCTGACGGACCTCGGCCTCAAGGAACTCCCATGAGCCCCACACCCCTCCTCGTCCTGGACGTCGTCGGCCTCACCCCCCGTCTCCTCGACCACATGCCGCACCTCAAGTCCCTTGGCCAGTCCGGCTCCCAGGCGCCACTGGGCACGGTCCTGCCCGCCGTCACCTGCGCCGCCCAGTCCACCTTCCTCACCGGCACCACCCCCGCCGAGCACGGCATCGTCGGCAACGGCTGGTACTTCCGTGAACTCGGCGACGTGCTCCTGTGGCGCCAGCACAACGGCCTCGTCTCCGGCGACAAGCTGTGGGACGCGGCCCGCCGCGCGCACCCCGGTTACACCGTCGCCAATATCTGCTGGTGGTACGCCATGGGCGCCGACACCGACATCACCATCACCCCCCGTCCCGTCTACTACGCCGACGGCCGTAAAGAACCCGACTGCTACACCCGGCCCCCGGCCCTGCACGACGAACTCACCGAGAAACTCGGCACGTTCCCCCTGTTCCACTTCTGGGGCCCCGGCGCCGACATCGTGTCGAGCCGCTGGATCGCGGACGCCACGCGCCACATCATCAGCACCCGCCACCCCGACCTGGCCCTCTGCTACCTCCCTCACCTCGACTACGACCTGCAGCGCTTCGGCCCCGACGACCCGCGCTCCCACCAGGCCGCCGCCGAACTCGACAAGACGATCGCCCCCCTTCTCGACGAGGCGAAGGCCGAGGGCCGTACCGTCGTCGCCCTTTCCGAGTACGGCATCACACGCGTGGACCGCCCCGTCGACATCAACCGCGCGCTGCGCCGCGCGGGGCTGCTCGAAGTCCACACCCAGGACGGCATGGAGTACCTCGACCCGATGGCATCCCGCGCCTTCGCCGTCGTGGACCACCAGATCGCCCACATCTACGTGCGCAGGCCCGAGGATCTGGAGGTCACCCGCCAGGCACTCACCGACCTGCCCGGAATCGAGCAACTCCTCGACGACGAGGGCAAGAAGGCCAACCACCTGGACCACCCGCGCTCCGGCGAACTCGTCGCCGTCGCGGAGCCTGACGCCTGGTTCACGTACTACTACTGGCTCGACGACGCCCACGCGCCCGACTTCGCGCAGCTCGTCGAGATCCACCGCAAACCCGGCTACGACCCCGTCGAGCTCTTCATGGACCCGCTCGACCCGTACGTGAAGGTCAAGGCGGCGAAGGCGCTGGCCCGCAAGAAGCTCGGCATGCGCTATCGCATGGCGGTCGTGCCCCTTGACCCGTCACCTATTCGAGGCAGCCATGGCCGCCTCCCCACGAGCGACGACGACGGTCCGCTCATCATCAGCTCCACCCCCCATGCGTTTGGCGACCGGATCGCGGCCACCGCCGTGAAATCTCTCCTCCTCGACCTGGCGGGCCTGGGCTGAGGCACACCTCGCCCCACCGTCCGCCCGGTCAGGAGCAGTTACAGAGAGTGAATCACGCGTCACTGACAACACGCCAGTGGCGTCCGCCCGCACGTCGAAAAGCCCAAGAGTCAAAGAGTCCAGGAGAGGCACCCGTGACCGACTTCCACGACACTCCCGCCGCCGACGAGGCACTCAGACAGCGTCTTGGCATCAACCGCCGCCGCTTCCTCAGCACGTGCACCGCCGTCGGCGCGGGCGCGATCGCCGCGCCCGTGTTCGGCGCGGCACCCTCCTTCGCCCAGCCGCAGACGGGCCATGGTCACGGCCATGGTCACGGCCGCGAGCTGGTGCCGGCGAAGAAGCGCGGCATCATTCTCTACACGGTGCGTGACGCCACCGGCCGAGACCCGCTCGCCAGCGCCCTGCCCTCCGGTTTCCGCGAGGTGTTCAAGGAGCTGGCCCGCTACGGGTACAAGCAGGTCGAGTTCGCGGGCTACGGCCAGCACGCCAACGCTCCCGGCGGCGCCAACCTCGAGTCCGTGGCGGGCGCCAGGCTGCTGCGCTCATGGCTCGACGCGTACGGCCTGCGCGCCCAGGGCAACCACGGATTCATACCGGGGTCATGGCCGCTGACGCAGCCCGACCTCGACACGTTCAAGAAGCACCTGGAGATCGCCAACATCCTCGGCATGGATCACATGGGCACCGGCGGTGACCCCACCAACAGCTCGTACAAAGCCGATTGGGACGTTGCCGCTGACAAGTGGAACGCGCTGGGCGACATCGCGCGCAAGGCCGGTATCAAGCTCTACACCCACAACCACGACGCGGCGTACGGCTTCCTGCTCGACGGCGGTCCGCTCGACGCGCAGGGCCGCCCGACCCGCAGCTCCGGCATCCGCAGGCTGGAGTACTTCCTCAAGGCCACCGACCCGAGGACGGTCTGGCTGGAGATGGACATCTACTGGGCGCATGTCGCGCAGTACAAGTTCCACACGTACACCGCGCACGACGGCGCCCAGCGGAAAAAGGTCTTCGACCCGGCAGGGCTCGTCAGCCGCAACAACAAGCGCTACCCGCTGTTCCACGCCAAGGACGGCACCCGCAACGACACCAGTGGTGAGGGCTACGACATGGTCGCCTTCGGCGAGGGCGTCATCGACTACCGGACCTTCTTCAGCCGTGTCGGCGAGAAGAACTACCACAACCCCATGGTCGAGCAGGACAACGCGCCCAGCGGCACCGACCTCGGCCAGTCCCTGAAGCTCGCGAAGACCGGCTACGACAACCTGGCCGCTCTCCGTAAGAAGCACTGAAAGAAGCACTGAAAGAAGTACTGACAAGAAGCGCTGACAAGAAGCGCTGAAGCTCCCGCACACACAGCTGTCGCCGCGCTCAAGACGCGCGGCGACAGCTGTGTGTGACGTCGAGGGGATCACGCGTGCGCCGACGCCCTCTCGCGGCCCGGCTGGCGGAGCAGCAGCGCGACGGCCGCGGCCAGCATGGAGATGCCGCCGGCGAGGGCGTACGCGCCGTTGTAGCCCCACGCGGCCACCACCATCGAGCCGAGCCCGCCGCCGAACAGGCCGCTGATCAGCTTGCCGCTGTAGACGAGCCCGTAGTTGGTGGCGTTGTAGTTCTCCCCGAAGTAGTCCGGGGTCAGCGCCGCGAACATCGGGTAGAACGCACCGCCACCGAATCCCGAGAGGAACGCGAAGACCAGGAACAGCCACTCGCTGTGGATGTCGCCCGCCCAGATCACACCGAACTGCGAGAGCCCGAGGACCAGGATCACGAACACCAGGGTCGCTTTGCGGCCCCAGATGTCGGAGAGCCAGCCGACCACGCCGCGCCCGATGCCGTTGATGACGGCCATGAGCCCCATCGACGTCGCGGCGACCAGGGGGCCGAAGCCCACCTCCTTGGCGAAGTCCACCTGGAAGGAGATCCCGAAGATGGACACACCCGCGGTCATGACGAGGGTGAACCACATCAGGGGCAGCATTCCCGTCCTGATGGCCTCCTTCGGTGTGAACTGACGCACCGCGGGCGGATTCTTGGCCAGGCTCACCGCGTTCTTCGAAGTACCCGACTTCTCCAAGGGGTCCACGTCGGAGGGCCACCAGTTCTTCGGCGGGTCCTTGAAGAAGAAGGCACAGGCCAGCACGACGACCAGGATGTACGCGCCGATCAGGTCGAGGACGCGGTGATAATTGCCCGTGTCGAAGGCGTAGTTGAAGATGAAGATGAACGGCAGCGAGCCGTAGGCGAACCCGCCGTTGACGAACCCCGTCTTCGCGCCACGGCGTTCGGGGAACCACTTGGCGACCATGTTGATGCACGTCGCGTAGACGAAGCCGGAACCCACGCCGCCGATGACGCCGAACCCGATGATCGCGAGCCATACGTTGTTCAGGTGCGACAGGGCGAGGAATCCGATCAGGCACATGAACGACCCGGCGTACATGGCCCTCCGTGCCGTCAGGATGCCCTTCTCACGCATCCATCCGGCCGGGAACGCTATGCCGGCCTGGAAGAAGACCCAGACACTCAGAATCCAGAAGGTGTTGGACTGCGTCCAGCCATGGGCGTGGGACAGGGTGTCCTCCGCCGAGCCGAACGCGTACTCGAAGACACTGATGGCCATCATCGCGATCCACGGCAGGTACACCATGATCTTGCGGGAGTGGCCGAGGATGTCCCGGTCCGTCTCACCCACGCGATAGACGCGGCCGTGCTCGTCGGTGATCTCGCGATACGGGGTGCCGCTCTGAGGCGCCGTGCTGTCTGTGGCGATGGGCTCCGCCGTCATATCAGGCCATCTCCTCACCGATCGGGTGCGGGTTGGGAGTGATGTGCCGGGCGTGTGGTCTGCCCGGTGACTTGAGGAACAGTGCGAGCACGGCCGAGGCGAGGCCGATGCTGCCCGCGATGATGAACGCGCCCTCGTAGTCCCATGCGTGGACCACGACGCCGCCCACCCCGGAGCCGACCAGGCCCGAGATCAACTTCGAGCTGTAGACCATGCCGTAGTTGGAGGCATTGTTGTTCTCTCCGAAGTAGTCGGCCGTCATCGCCGCGAAGAGCGGGAAGATCGCGCCGCCGCCGAAGCCGGAGACCATCGAGCAGAACAGGAAGAACGGCATGGACCCCATGGAGCCCGATATCAGGACGCCGAACTGAGCGGAGCCCAGGACGAGGCAGACGATGACGAGGGTGTTGCGGCGGCCGTAGCGGTCGGAGATCCAGCCGATCACTCCGCGGCCCGTGCCGTTCACGATCGCCTTCAGGGACATCGCCGTGGCCACGATCCCGCCCGCGAACCCCATGTCCTTGCCGAACGGCACCTGGAAGGCGATGCCGAAGATATTGATTCCGGCCGTGCAGAGCAGACAGAACCACATCATCCAGAGAACAGGAGTACGCGAGGCCTCCCTCGGGGTGTACTGCTTCACCGCGGGCGGGTTCTTCTCAAGAGCACGGCGGACCCTGGGGTCGTCCGACACCTTCAACGGGTCGACGTTCGCGGGCCACCAGCCCTTGGGCGGGTCCTTGAAGAACCACCCGGCGAACGCCACGATCAGCGCGCAGATGACACCTACGGAGACCAGGACTCCCTGGTAGTTGCTCAGATCCATGTACGAGGTGAAGAGGAAGACGAAGGGCACCGAGCCATAGGCGAAACCGCCGTTGACCATGCCGGTCTTGCCGCCCTTGCGCTCCGGATACCACTTGCCGACCATGTTCACGCAGGTCGCGTAGACAAGGCCGGCGCCTATGCCGCTGAACATGCCGAATCCGATGTACGCGACGATCACATGCGGCGCGTAGGCGAGCGAGATGTAGCCGAGGATCGTGCCGGTGGCGCCGAGGAACATCGCGTACCGGGCGGGCAGCCTGCCGCTCTCGCGTAACTGCCCCGCGGGGAAGGCGACGGCGGCCTGGAAGAAGATCCAGACACCCATCAGCCAGAAGATGTGGCCGCTGTTCCACAGATGCGCGTCGTGCAGGGTGTCCTCGGCGGAGGTGAACGCGTACTCCGATGAGCTGATGCCCATCATGCCCATCCATGGGAAGAGGACCATGGTCCATCGTGGTCGCCCCATGATGTCCCGGTCGCTCTCGCCGATCCGGTACAGGCGGCCGTTGCGGTCCGTCACCTCCCTGTAGGGGGAGGGCTTCGATAGGTCGGTGGTTGTCATGTGTGTCGCACCCCTTGCGTCGAAGTTGGCCAGCGCCCCCTGTCCGTCCTTCGTGCGCGCACGGGTCCCGGGCCCGGCCGACGCGCACCGCCGGCCGGCCCCAACACCGGTCACCTCATCGACCGCCCCCCAACAGACCGGCCGCCCGGGCCCACCGGTACTTCGCGCCGAGCGCGGCCACCGGCTTCTCCGTGGTGTACGGGTACGCCACGACCCCCCGCTCGAAGAGGTACTGGCAGGCTTCCTCCACCTCGACATCGCCCGCCAGGGATGCCACGACGGGCTTCTCGATGCCACGCTCACGGAACTCCGCGACCACGCGGGCCGTCAGCTCGGCGAAGACCATGGGAGGGGTGACGATGGTGTGCCAGTAGCCCAGGACGAGCGCGTGGATGCGCGGGTCCTCAAGGCCGAGCCTGATCGTCGCCTCGTACGTCGACGGGGGCTCACCCCCGGTAATGTCGATGGGGTTTCCCGCTGCCCCGAAGGGCGGGATGAACGCCCGGAAGGACGCGTCCAGGTCGTCCGGGATCTCCATGAGGCGCAGACCGTTGTCGGTCACCGCGTCGGAGAGCAGTACGCCGGAGCCGCCCGCACCCGTGATGATCACGATGTTGTCGCCCTGCGGGGTCGGGAGCACGGGCAACGCGCGCGCGTACTCCAGCATCTCGTTGAGCCCCGGGGCCCTGATGACGCCCGCCTGCCTGAGGATGTCGTCGTACACGGCGTCGTCGCCCGCGAGGGCGCCCGTGTGCGATCCGGCGGCCTTCGCCCCGGCGGCCGTGCGTCCGGCCTTCAGGACGACGACCGGCTTCTTCGGAACGGTCGCCCGCGCGGCCTCCACGAAGGCGCGGCCGTCCTTGAGGTCCTCCAGGTGCATCGCGATGCACTTCGTGTGGGGGTCCTCGCCGAACCACGTGAGGAGGTCGTCCTCGTCCAGGTCGGACTTGTTGCCGAGCCCGACGATCGCCGAGACGCCTGTCTTCGTAGTGCGCGCGAAACCGAGGATGGCCATCCCGATGCCACCGGACTGACTCGTCAGCGCGACCCCGCCCTTGACGTCGTACGGAGTGCAGAACGTGGCGCACAGGTCCTGCCACGTCGAGTAGTAGCCGTAGATGTTGGGGCCGAGCAGCCGCACTCCGAGCCGTTCGCCGATCTCCACGATCTCGTCCTGGAGGGCCTGCTCACCGGTCTCGGCGAACCCGGAGGGGATCAGGACCGCATTGGGGATGCCCTTGCGGCCCACCTCCTCCAAGGCCGACGCCACGAACTTGGCGGGGATCGCGAAGACCGCCACATCCACCTCACCGGGAACGTCCGTGACACTCTTGTACGCCTTGCGGCCCAAGATGTCATCGGCCTTGGGGTTCACCGGATGGATCTCACCGGAGAAGCCGCCGTCGATGAGATTGCGCATCACCGAATTGCCGATCTTGCCCTGCTCGTTGGAGGCACCGATCACGGCGACCGAGCGGGGCTCCATGAGCCGCCGCATCGACGTGAGAATCTCCTCGCGCGTGTACGTACGGCGTTGCCTGGGAGCCCCTTCGGCGAGGATGACGCGGATGTCCGCCGCGATCGCGCCCTGGGGAGTGGCGATCACCGGGTTGAGGTCCACCTCGGCGATCTCAGGGAAGTCGGTGACCAGTTGGGACACCCGGCGTATCTGCTCGGCGACGGCCCAGCGGTCCACCGCCGGCGCACCGCGCACACCCCGCAGGATCTCGGCGGCGCGGATCGAGTCCAGCATCGACGCGGCCTCGTCGGCGTCGACCGGCGCGAGACGGAACGTGACGTCCTTGAGGACCTCGACGAGTACACCGCCGAGTCCGAAGGCGACGATCTTCCCGAACGTCGGATCGGTCACCGCCCCGACGATCACTTCCTGACCGGAGGGCAGCAGCTCCTGCACCTGCACGCCCTCGATGCGTGCTGCCGGCGCGTACGCGCGCGCGTTGTCGACGATTTCGCAGAAGGCGGCCCGTACGTCGGTGGCGCCCTCCACTCCCACGATGACGCCGCCCGCATCGGTCTTGTGCAGGATGTCGGGGGAGACGATCTTCATGACGACGGGCCCTTCGAAGCGGGCCGCGTGCGCCACCGCCTCGTCCATGTCCGCCGCGAGCTCCTCGCCGGGCACGGCGATCCCGTACGCGTCCGCGAGGATCTTGCCCTCCGGCGCCGTCAGCGACGTCCGCCCCTGGGCCCGCACGGTGTCGAGGAGCGCCCGCACCGTCAGTGCGCGGTCTTCGGCCATCAATCAGATCACTCCGTTCGACTTGAGCAGGCGCAGTTCCTCGTCGCCGAGGCCGAGCTCACCGACGAACACCTCCGCGTTGTGTTCGCCGAGCAGCGGCGAACTGACCACGTTCACAGGGGAGTCGGACAGCTTCAGCGGGGAGCCGACCGTGGTGAAGGAGCCGCGCTGCGGATGCGGGACCTCGACGACCATCTCGTTGGCGGCGAGGGAGGCGTCCTCGATGATCTCCTTGGTGGAGAGGATCGGGCCGCACGGGATGTTGTGGGCGTTGAGCCGCTCAAGGACCTCCCACTTGGGGAGCGTCGAGGACCACTCCTCGATCAGCTGGAACATCTTGCCGAGCTTGGGGAGCCGCGCCTCCGGAGAGGCCCACTCCGGGTCCTGAGCGAGTTCCGGGCGTCCGATGAGGTCGGTGAGCGGCTGCCAGCCGACGGGCTGCACGATGACGTACACGTAGTCGTTCGGGCCGCCGGGCGCGCACTTGACCGCCCAGCCGGGCTGTCCGCCGCCGCTCGCGTTGCCGGAGCGCGGCACGTCGTCCCCGAAGTCCTCGTTCGGGTACTCGGCGAGCGGTCCGTGCGCCAGGCGCTGCTGGTCGCGCAGCTTGACCCGGCACAGGTTGAGCACCGCGTGCTGCATGGCGACGTTCACGCGCTGACCGCGACCGGTGTTCTCCCTCTGGAAGAGGGCGGCGAGAATCCCGGCGACAGCGTGGATGCCGGTCCCGGAGTCACCGATCTGGGCGCCCGTGGCGAGCGGTGGACCGTCCTCGAAGCCCGTGGTCGACATGGAGCCGCCCATGGCCTGTGCCACCACTTCGTAGGCCTTGAAGTTGGTGTAGGGGCCGTCTCCGAAGCCCTTGATCGAGGCGTAGACGATCCGCGGGTTGATCTCCTGGATGCGCTCCCAGGTGAAGCCCATCCGGTCCACGGCGCCCGGGCCGAAGTTCTCGACCATCACGTCCGAGCGCCGGATCAGCTCCGTGAGGAGCTCCTTGCCGCGCTCGGTCTTGGTGTTGAGGGTGATGCTCCGCTTGTTGCAGTTGAGCATCGTGAAGTAGAGGGAGTCGACGTCCGGCAGGTCACGCAGCTGCTTGCGCGTGATGTCTCCGGAGGGCGCCTCCAGCTTCACCACGTCCGCACCGAGCCAGGCGAGCAGCTGGGTGGCGGAGGGCCCGGACTGGACGTGTGTCATGTCGAGGACGCGTACGCCCTCAAGAGCCTTGGTCGTCATCGCACGGGCTCCTCACTTGTACATGGTTTGGTTCATGGTTCCGGGGGCGTACGCGTCCGGATCGACCCACACATTGATCAGCGAGGGTTTGCCCGATTCACGCGCTCGCCGCAGCGCGGGTGCGATGTCCGCGGGGTCGCGGACCTCTTCGCCGTAGCCGCCGAGCATCTGGGCGAACTTGTCGTAGTGGACGTCTCCGAGGGTGTTGCCGATGCGCTCGCGCTCCTCGCCGTACTTGGCCTTCTGGCCGTAACGGATCTGGTTCATCGAGGAGTTGTTGCCGACGATCCCGACGAAGGGCAGGTTGTAGCGGACGAGCGTCTCGAAGTCCCACCCGGTCAGCGAGAAGGCGCCGTCCCCGAAGAGGGCCACCACCTCCTTGTCGGGCCGCGCCTGCTTGGCGGCGAGCACGAAGGGGATGCCGACGCCGAGCGTGCCGAGCGGTCCGGGGTCCATCCAGTGGCCCGGCGACTTGGGCTGCACGACCTGACCGGAGAAGGTGACGATGTCGCCGCCGTCGCCGATGTAGATCGAGTCTTCGGTAAGGAAGTCGTTGATTTCGCTGACGAGACGGTACGGATGGATCGGCGACGCGTCGGACTTCAGGTTCGGAAGGCGCTTCTCGATCGCCGTCTGCTCGGCGGCGCGCAGCTCGTCGATCCACTCCTTGCGCTTCGAAGCACCTCCGTTGAGACGCCCGGACGCGGCCTCGGTGACCGACTTCAGGATCAGTCCCGCGTCGCCGACGATGCCCAGGTCGATGTCCCTGTTCTTGCCGACGGTGCGGTAGTCGAGGTCGATCTGTACGACGGTCGCGTCGGGGGAGAGCCGCTTCCCGTAGCCCATACGGAAGTCGAAGGGCGTCCCCACGATGACGATGAGGTCGGCGTTGGAGAAGGCGTACCGCCGCGAGAGCTGGAAGTGGTGCGGGTCCCCGGGCGGCAGGGTGCCGCGGCCCGCGCCGTTCATGTAGGCGGGCACGTTCAGGGTCCGTACGAGCTCGATGGCGGACGCGGTGCCCCGCGTCGTCCACACCTGGCTGCCGAGCAGGATCGCGGGCTTCTCGGCGTGCACGAGCAGGTCGGCGAGCTTCTCGACGGCCTCGGGGTCGCCGGCCGAGCGGGTGGAGGCGCGATACCGCCCGGCCTGCGGCACCCGGGCCTTGTCCACCGGCACCTTGGCGTCGAGCACATCGCGCGGGATCTCCAGGAAGGACGGCCCTGGAGCGCCGTGATAGCACTCGCGGAAGGCCATCGACACCATGTCCGCGGCGCGCGCCGTGTCCGGCACGGTCGCGGCGAACTTGGTGATGGGCGTCATCATGTCGACGTGCGGAAGGTCCTGCAGTGACCCCATCTTGTGCTGGGTGTGCGCTCCCTGGCCGCCGATCAGCAGCATGGGTGACTCCGCGCGGAAGGCGTTGGCGACGCCCGTGACGGCGTCCGTGGTTCCCGGTCCCGCCGTGACCACGGCGCATCCCGGCTTACCGGTCAGGCGCGCGTAGCCGTCGGCCGCGTGGGCGGCGACCTGCTCGTGGCGTACGTCGACGACATCGATCCCCTCGTCGACGCAGCCGTCGTAGATGTCGATGATGTGGCCGCCGCACAAGGTGTAGATGACTTCCACACCCTCTGCTTTGAGTGCCTTGGCAACCAGATGCCCACCGGAGATGTGGGTCTGGTTCGTGTCGCTGCTGCCGTCGGGCATGGCGAAGTCCTGTCCCTTCGTAGGGGAGTTGGAGCGCTCACACGCTGCTCGTAGGTGCTCTCGCGGTAGATTGCATACAGTCGACGAATACTGTATGAAGCTTGTTATCCCGCATCCGGTCAGTGGTGTCCAGGGGGCGTGCGGCACTTTTCGGAGGCGGGGGGTTCGCTCCCCGCAACGACACGGCGTCAGGAGCCGGAATGGACCTGTTCGAGCACCAGGCAAGGGAACTCTTCGAGGAATACGGCATCTTGGTGCCGCGAGCGGAGGTCGCCGACACGGCGAAGGAGGCACGCGCGGGAGCCGAACGCCTGGGCGGGCGCGTCGTCGTCAAGGCCCAGGTGAAGACCGGCGGACGCGGCAAGGCGGGCGGCGTGAAGGTCGCGGCGGACCCGGCAGCGGCCGAGATCACGGCACGCCAGATCCTCGGCATGGACATCAAGGGCCACACCGTGCGCAAGGTGATGGTGGCCCAACCCGTCGAGATCGACAGCGAGTTCTACGTCTCGTACGTACTGGACCGTGCGGCAGGACGCTTCCTCGCGATCGCGTCCGCCGAGGGCGGCATGGAGATCGAGGAGGTGGCGGCGAGCCGCCCCGAGGCCGTCGCGCGCGTGGAGATCGACCCGGCCGCGGGAGTGGGCGAGGCGAAGGCGGCCGAGATCGCCGCGGCGGCGGGACTTCACGAAGCCGCCGCCGACGTCCTGGTCAAGCTGTGGCAGGTACTGATCCGCGAGGACGCGCTCCTCGTCGAGGTGAACCCCCTCGTCCGCACCGGCCGGGGGGAGATTCTCGCCCTCGACGGCAAGGTCACCCTGGACGACAACGCCCGCTTCCGCCAGGCACGCTGGGGCGCCGACGACTCCGCGCACGACGACCCACTGGAGTCCGATGCCGCGTCCAAGGGCCTCAACTACGTCAAGCTCGACGGCGAGGTCGGCATCATCGGAAACGGCGCGGGCCTCGTCATGTCCACCCTCGACGTGGTCGCGGGCTGCGGAGCACGCCCCGCGAACTTCCTCGACATCGGAGGCGGCGCCTCCGCCCAGATCATGGCCGACGGCCTCTCCGTCATCCTCTCCGACCCCGCCGTCAAGTCCGTCCTCGTCAACGTCTTCGGCGGCATCACCGCGTGCGACGCCGTCGCCGACGGCATCGTCCAGGCCCTGGAATCGGTCCAGTTGACCAAGCCGCTCGTCGTCCGCCTCGACGGCAACAACGCCGCACGCGGCCGCGTCATCCTCGACGAACGCTCCCATCCCCTCGTCCAGCAGGCCACCACCATGGACGGCGCCGCACGCCGAGCCGCCGAACTGGCGGGCCACACCAACGCAGCCTGAGGAGCGGGAACATGGCGATCTACCTCACCAAAGAGAGCAAGGTCCTCGTCCAGGGCATGACCGGCGCCGAGGGCATGAAACACACCCGGCGCATGCTCGCGGCGGGCACGGACGTCGTCGGCGGCGTCAATCCCCGCAAGGCAGGCCGCACCGTCGACTTCGACGACCGCGCCGTCCCCGTCTTCGGCTCCGTCCGCGACGGCATCGAGGCCACGGGCGCAGACGTCACCGTGGTCTTCGTGCCACCCGCGTTCTCCAAGGCGGCGGTCACCGAGGCCGCCGACGCCGGGATCGGCCTGGCCGTGGTCATCACGGAGGGCATCCCCGTGCACGACTCCGTCGCCTTCCACGCGTACGCCAAAGAGCGCGGCACCCGCGTCATCGGCCCCAACTGCCCGGGGCTCATCACGCCGGGGCAGGCCAACGCGGGCATCATCCCCGCCGACATCACCAAGCCCGGACGCGTCGGCCTCGTGTCGAAGTCCGGCACACTCACCTACCAACTCATGTACGAGCTGCGCGACATCGGCTTCTCCACCTGCGTGGGCATCGGCGGCGACCCCGTCGTCGGCACCACGCACATCGACTGTCTCGCCGCCTTCGAGGACGACCCCGACACCGAGCTGATCGTCCTCATCGGCGAGATCGGCGGCGACGCGGAGGAACGCGCGGCCGCCTACATCCAACGGGCCGTCACCAAACCCGTCGTCGCCTACATCGCCGGATTCACCGCACCCGAAGGCAAGACCATGGGACACGCGGGAGCCATCGTCTCGGGCTCGTCCGGCACCGCCCGCGCGAAACAGGAGGCGCTGGAGTCCGCCGGAGTGCGGGTCGGCGCCACACCGACGGAAACAGCCCGCCTCGTTCTTAACCAACTCGGGGCGTGATGTCACTCATAGGTGGCGGACCCCGGCTGTACTAGCGTCCCCCAGCACACACGCGCGGACCGCGGACCGAGCGGCGCCGACGCGAGCCATGCATCCCCCGCCCCGACTTGTGCACCGTGAGCGGAGACATTCGAATGGCACCCACCCTCACCAACCCCCTCGTCCTCAAAGCCGATACGGCCTGGACCGACGCCTGGCGGCGCTGCCTCGCCGTCGCGCCCGAGGCCTTCCGCGACGACCGCGTCCTGAACCTCTGGAACGGCACCTGGCAGGCGGACGGCCGGACCCTGTCCGCCACATCCCCCGTCGACGGCAGCCCCATCGCTGGCCCGCCACGCCTCGACGCTGCCACCGCCCACCAGGCCGTACGCGCCTCGCTCGACCAGCACCGGACCTGGCGCCACGTCCCCTTGACGGAACGGCGCGCCCGCGTCGCCGCCACCCTCGACGCCCTCACCGAACACCGCGAACTGCTCGCCCTCCTCCTGGTCTGGGAGATCGGCAAGCCCTGGCGGCTCGCCCAGGCCGATGTCGACCGGGCCATCGACGGCGTGCGCTGGTACGTCGACGGCATCGAGCCGATGGTCGAGGGCCGGACCCCGCTGGACGGTCCGGTGTCCAACATCGCGAGCTGGAACTACCCCATGAGCGTGCTCGTTCACGCAGTGTTGGTACAGGCACTCGCGGGCAACGCGGTCATCGCCAAGACCCCGACCGATGGCGGCGTCGCCTGTCTGACCCTGGCCTGCGCCCTCGCCGCCCGCGAAGGGATCCCCGTCACCCTCGTGAGCGGCAGTGGGGGACAGCTGTCCGAAGCGCTGGTCCGCGCACCGGAGATCGGCTGCGTCTCCTTCGTCGGCGGACGGGACACGGGCGCTGCCGTCGCCACCGCCGTCGCCGACCTCGGCAAGCGGCACATCCTCGAACAGGAAGGACTCAACACCTGGGGCATCTGGAACTACAGCGACTGGGACGCGCTCAGCGCCGTCGTCCCCAAGCTCTTCGACTACGGCAAACAGCGCTGCACCGCGTATCCGCGCTTCGTCGTCCAACGTGGCCTCTTCGACGAGTTCCTCGCCGCCTACCTCCCGGCCGTGCGCACCCTCCGCGTCGGCCACCCTCTGGCGGTCGAGCGCCCCGAAGACCCGTTCCCGCAACTGGACTTCGGCCCGCTGATCAACGCCGCCAAGGCGAAGGAACTGGGCGACCAGGTGACGGAGGCGATCAACCGCGGAGCCGTGCCGCTGTACCGCGGCGCCCCGGCGGCGGACCGCTTCCTGCCGGGCCAGGACACGGACGCGTACGTCCATCCCGTCACGCTCCTCAACCCGCCCCCGTCCTCCCCGCTGCACCACGCGGAGCCGTTCGGCCCGGTCGACACCATCGTCCTGGTCGACACGGAGGCGGAGCTGCTCGCTGCCATGAACGCGTCGAACGGAGCGCTGGTCGCCACGCTGTCGACCGACGACACCGCGGCGTACGAACGTCTCGCGCCGCAGATCCGTGCCTTCAAGACGGGCCGCGGGAAGCCCCGCTCGCGCGGCGACAGGGACGAGCTGTTCGGCGGATTCGGCGCGTCCTGGCGCGGCGCGTTCGTCGGCGGAGAGCTGCTGGTCCGGGCGGTCACACAGGGCCCGGCGATGGAACGACCGCCGGGGAACTTCCCCAGCTACCACCTGATGGCGTGAGGCTCCCCTTACCCACGGGAGCCATCTGACCGGCAGGTGACCGGCAGGTGACCGGCAGGGCGTCGGCGGCCTAGCGGCGGCCTGACCGATGCCCTGCCGGTCGAGCCGCATGGCGAACGCCCGGTCCGCGCCGCGCCCCCGTCTCAGCGGGCGCTCCCGTAATCAACCGGTCACTTGTGGTGAGGCTCCGGGCGGGCTGCCGGGAGCCGCCGGGTGGCCGCTCGTCGACGTACGGATATGCAGGTGAAAGGCACTCCGAAAGCTTGGTATTGTTGTCCATGTCGCCGCGGGGAACACCCCGCGAACGGCAGACACCTAGTCCGGGTGGCGGAATGGCAGACGCGCTAGCTTGAGGTGCTAGTGCCCTTTAACGGGCGTGGGGGTTCAAGTCCCCCCTCGGACACCAGCTGAGACCCCTGTTCATCAGGGGTTTTCTGCATTTCTGGGGTGTGGCGTGACCAACCACGTGACCAACAGCCCAGAGAATCCCCAGGTCAGACCAGGGATGACAGGCCGAGTCGGCCCGCACCGGAGGCGGCGAGCTTCCGCGCTCCGTCCTTACGAGAGTGGCCGTATCGGGCCATGGTGTAGCCCGGCGAGTGGTGCCGGACGTTGGCGGAAACCTCTACCGGGTTCTCCCCGGCCTCCAGATCGTTAGTGACCTTGCTGTGCCTCCAGTCGTGGATGCGGAACTCCTCGGGCAGCTTCAACCGGGTGCGCAGGGTGCGCCACCGTGCCGAGACCTTCTCAGGGTCCTGTGGGCCGCCTGCCTCGCCCCGGTAGAGCTTGCAGCCGTCGCGGGCGAACACCAGGTCGTGATCGACCCATGCGGAGCCGAGCCGCTTACGCTCGGCGTCCTGGCGCTCCTTCTGCCATTTCAGGACGTTCATCACGGACTGATCCACGTAGATCGCGGCGTTGTCGTCGCCATCCTTGGTGAGCTTCCGGAGGCGGTAAGTATTGCCCTCTTCGACCACAACCCAGCCCAGTTCAATGGCCCCCTCCTCCCAGCGGACGAGAGACCACTTCATGCCCAGGGCTTCACTGCGCCGGACGCCGGTAGCGGCGTAGACGGTCCACAGCGGAGCGTCCCTGAGGCAGTGGTGAGTCAGGCCGCCGTCACAGACCCGGTTGCCGCACGGCTCCCACACCGAGCCCAGGAACCGCCCCGTCTGGTCGTCGTCCATGGTCGGGTACTTCTGTTCCTGTGCCCGTATCTGACGGGCGGTGGGCGGGTGCGCCGTTGCTGCCGGGTTGGCCGGTATCAGCTTCGGCACGGCCGCCCCAAGAGCACCGGACAGGATGTTGTGAACGTGCCGGACCGACTTGGCCCCCAGCGGCTTCCCCTTGTTGGTCGGGCACGGGACCGTTTCCAGCAGCCGGTACAGATCGTCAAGGGTGTCGTCCGTGACTTCGCACAGCTTCACCCCGCCGATGTGCGGCCTGATGTGCAGACGGATCTTCGTTTCGTACCCGGCCACGGTCGTCCCCTCCTTCCGATGATTCGACAGCCACTTGTCGAGCCAGTCACCCAGCTTCATGTCTGAGCGGGCCGCGATCTTCCCCGCCTCGTAGCTGCTGTGCCATTCCCGCAACGACCTTTCCGCTGCGGTCTTGGTCGGGTACTCCCTGCCGATCCAGTAACGGATCTGCTTGCCCTGCGCCCTGTCGAAGCGGAGCGGGGTGCGCACACCCCAGGTGTTCGGTCTGCCCTTGCGCGGGATCTCCACCGGAGTCCCCCCGAGCCCGTTACCGCGCTTTGCCACGTGGGTTACTGCTCCTTCCTGTCACTGCTCAACCAGTCGTTGAGGATCGCTGTCGCCTTGTCCGTGAGCCGTTTGCCGTCCCACAACTCCAGTTCCTTTGCGCGCTTGACACGCTCGGACAAGGTGGCCTTGCCGACGCCTAGGCGAGCCGCCAATTCCCCCTGTGGGGCAGTGGTGTCCGTGGCTCGCAGTCGGGCCAACTCGGCCACCAAGAGGGCGTAGTCCAGCTCTGTCCGGCACCGCTCCGGCACCGGCCACGGTTCGCCCATGACCTGGTGCTGTTCCGGCTCCAATGCCGCGCGGAACTCTGCCTTGATCTGCGAGAAGGGGACCTGTCGCAGGAGGCTGGCCGGGATGCCGTCTGTCTCCAGAGCCTGATCCATGAGCCGGACAATCTCGTCCTCGTCAGGCCCTCCGATGCTGAGCCGGATCTTTAGTTCGATCGGGCCGGTGAACGGGGCGTTGGTGTCGGCGCGCGCGGAGACCTCCCATGGGCCGTAGTACCGGCGCCACACCAGCTCACTGCCTTCGCGGCGCCACTCGTTGACTGCGTCTGTCTCTTCTGTGCTCACAAGATCCACCATACGCGTAGCCGAACTGGATGCAACAGGTTCGGCCCTGTGGTGATGGTCACTGCTTCTGAACTTGACGCAACTGGTTCGGAAGGGGGCAAGATGAAGGTGGGCCGGACAGCAGCGGGCGGGAGCAACCACCCACCGGCCAGCAGAGCAGGGGAGACGCATTGACCAAGCTGATGACCGTTGACGACGTGGCCGCCTATCTGGGCAAGCCTCGTTCCTGGGTGTACGGGAATTGGAAGGGTGAGCAGATCCCGTTCCGGAAGGTGGGGCAGTCTCTCCGGTGTCGTCCGGCCGATCTTGACCGCTGGCTGGACGCACAGGGGGCGAAGTGAACGCGCCATGAATGGTGGCATTTTCCTGGCCTTCAAATCCACAAAGACCCGTACAGGATCTCGCTTGCTATCACGTCCCGATCAAAATAACGCGTCGGGGCGGGCCCCTCCCCCTACCCTCCGCGCCCTCAGACGTTTCGCAACGCGATCAAAATGCGCAGCCAGCCTTCGCGCAATCGTCATTGTTGCGATGGAATGTATCGTGGAACAGTCGACAATTAGGGTCGAGAGACTCTCGCAGATCCTTTTCTGACTCATCGTCGTAATTGACAACATTAACGAGGGTCCTGGTGCCGTCGCTGTGCACTGTGTAGACATCGACTCTCATCACCTCTGCACTTCCCTTCTGAGAGGCCCTGAGCGGCTATCTCGGCTCATGCCAAGCTGGCGGACGGGAGCCTCTGCTCTCATCGGCCCACAGGCGCCCTAACGGTGACTGGTGACCAGGGGTCTCAGGGCGCGAGCGGAGGACACGCCGAAGGGGCTAACGACCAAAGGCCGCTACCGATACCCCAGAGGTGTGAATGCCCCCACGGAGCACGGTGAGTCGACAACCAGGGGTCTTGCTGACCACGGGAGATCGTTAGTACAGCCGGATGGCCAAGGGAGGTACCCCCTCCCTTGCCTAGTCAGCTAACAGGCCGTGATCCAGGTCACCGCAATCTCATACAACCTTTTGCGTCGCTCCTCTGTCTCACCTGGGAGTCGGGCCTAGTGGTCGACCAGCACCAATCGCAATTCGGAGACGCTTTAGCCTGCCCAAAAATTGAGGGGATTTTGCATGATCGATGACTTTATCGAGAAGATCAGAGATGACAGTGATATCGAGCATGTGAAAAATGTCGGATACTGCTCCGACCCGGACCCGACCGGTCCCGTCACTCGCGGGCAAGTTTCCAGCGAAATTGCGCAGGCTATGCAGTATGCGATTTACTCCGATCAAGACTTGGAGCAGCGGATAGAAGCCCTTGAGAATGAGAACGCAGAGCTGAAGAAGCGCGTGGACGCTCTGGCGGATTCCATCAAGAGGCTGACTTCCTGACATCAGTCCGGCACTGCAACAAACGAAAGACCCGCCTCACCTAAATTGAGGCGGGTTTTTCTATATCCACTATCCCGTTCCAAGGGGTCCGACTTGAGTCGGGCCCCTTTCTCTATGTGTCGAAGGAGCTACCTGTGACTGCTTCTATTGATCCGTTCCATGATGTAAAGATTGAGCGGACCTTCATTAAGTTGGACTTGGTGACTGAGCGGGATCTCGGGTGCAACGACCCGTTCTGCTGCGGACCCTCGAATCAGCCTTGCCCCAGGAGAGTCACCAATGCGTATGGGTACGAGAAGCCTCAGGCCCCTGCTGTAGAACCTGAGTCGGGCGACTGCGGCCCTGTTTCCTCGCAGGAGATAGAGCCTGCTCCCTGGGATACCGACATTGAAAGCATAGAATCAGCCGACACGGGGCGCGGCCCGTGGCAAGGGGTGTCTATGTCCTACTGCGATGCGATCGGCCAGAACGCCGCCGGACTTTCCAGTGATTCCCGTTTGATCATGCTCGCCCTGGGCCGGGCAGACAAGTACGGGCACGCTGAGTTCGGACCCGGTGAACTGTCTCTCCTCCTGGGCGTCCAGGAGCCAGCCGTAGTGAAGCTGATAGCCAAGCTGGTGAAGGCTGGGCTTGCAGTGGAGGGGTCCAAGTCCCGATGCGTGTGGCTCGCCTACGAACTGCGTGGAGGGGGACGTACGCCGGTCAACCTGAAGTGGGGGTGTGAGGTCCATGGGCCATTGGGGGCGGGAACCGTGACCCCCGCTCCCGAGACGGCAGACCTGGGCTCGGACCTAGCTACGGGACTGCTGAGGGCCTACTCTCCAACATCATGATCATCGTTGTTTCCTCACAGGAAATGACCACTGTGACTGACCTGGGTTTTTGCTCCTGCCCCTATAAGAGACGCCTGGGGCAGATACGCCAGAGACCGGCCTGATCGCCCGTCGACTGAGAATAGAGAGTGATCGGAACCAAGGGAGATCACGACCGATCTATGTGCCTAGTAAGAGCCAGCCCCTCCCGGCTGGCGATTAGATTTCTTTATGTGGATAGGACCCCAGCTTTGGCGGCTGGGGTCTCACTTATCTCTACTCAGAGCGAGTAGCCGCTTGAGCGGCTAGATGAGTGAGGGCTTAGCTGGAGTACCAGATAGAACTAACCATCTGGAGTTACCTACTTCAGTCGGAACTAGATCCTGAGATTCACTTCGTTCATCACCAGGCGGATCTGTCCTCCTGATTTCACTACCTTGACACTCCGCCTACGGCTCCGTGCTCGATATGGACATCAGCACTTTAGCAACCTCACTACATGAATCCACCTACACCTCCTGCGCTGCACTCCGGTGCTTAACGGTGGATTCCTTACGCTCGGGCGTGCTGATGGCAGTTTCCTTTTCATTCCATCCACCGATGACCAGCCTTCAACATCCACCCCATAGCTTCGCGAGGGGGATGGATGTCTTGACTTTGGTCACGGCGTCTTGAATGTGGCCGCCGCTTTCGGGGCTGATGCAACAACTCCCTTTCATTCCTGCCTCTCACCGGCATGCGGAGAGGCGCCGGTATCTGTGACCGCCGGTCCTAATCAAGAGTCACAGCAGGATTGGTCCACCTGGGAGCAACGGACCCCTTTTTCTTGCCCATCGATGGGATTGATTCATCCCAATCAGCTGAAAGTGAAGTGATTCAAGTGATTCCAAATTTTGACCTCGCCCGGCGGCGCCGGAATCTCGGCCTGACTCAGGAAGATGTTGGCGATCTGGTGGGTGTTGACCGCCAGACGGTTGGCCGGTGGGAGTCGGGCCAGCACGCCCCTACTCACGAACACCTTGTGAAGTGGGCTCAGGCGGTCCGTATGCCTGTCTCGGTACTTCTTGCCTATGCGGGTGAGGAAGAGCGTGAGATTGCCGCTCTGTGCCCTGGTGGCTTCACTCAGCCGGAACACGGTGCTATCCGCCAGATCGTTACCCAGGCCCGCGTCACGAGCGCTGCCTGATCCTTTGATCACTAAGAACGGAGATTGAACATGGCTAACAATTTTGCAGTGACTGACAAGGTGGCTTCTGTCGCCGCCGCTTCCCTGGGTGCCTCTCTGGTTCTCGGTCGTACCGTCTTCCGCGATGTCGAGAAAGAATTCGAGGGTGGGTACGGTGACACCATTCGCATCCGAGTGCCTAAGGCGATTCCGGCCAGGCCTTTCATCGAAGGCACGACCACCATTACAGATATTGTCCAGACAGTGAATGAGGGCACTGTTCCTCTCAAGCTCAGTACTCACGCTGTCTCTGCGGTCTCGCTGAGCCCAAAGGACTACAGCCTGAACGTCTTCTCGACTCAGGTTCAGGCAGTCGTCCCGACTTCGCAGGGTGTTGCCGAGTACATCGAGAACGCGATTGCGACTGAATGCCTTAACCCGAAGATTGCTGCGGCTGACGCCCTGATTATCGATCCTGCCAATGTTCGTGATGCGATCCTGGACGCTGGTGTCATGCTTGATAAGGCCAAGGTTCCGGGTACCCGCTGGCTGGCTGTTTCCCCTGATGTTAAGAAGCTGCTCCTGGCTGACCCGATGCTTTCTGCGGTCAATTCCTCCGGCGGTGACGATGCTCTGGCCGACGCCGTTATCGGCAGGCTCCATGGCTTCAACGTCGTTGTTTCGCCTTACCTGGATGCCGGTGCAGTTGCTTACGCGCAGGACGCGTTCGCCGTTGCTATCCGTGCCCCGTACGCTCCGCCTGGCTCCAACGGTGCATCTGCCGAGTTCTCTGACTCGACTTCGAGTGTTGGATACGCGCTTACCGTGCTTCAGGCTTTCCATGACGACACTCTCACTCAGCGAATCATTGCTGAGGCTTTCGTCGGTACAGCTGAGATCGACCCGGCTCGTTCAGTTGGTCTGAAACTTTCTTCTGGTGCATTCAGCGCTGAGGCCCTGAGTGCCAAAACTGCGAAGAAGTAATGGCTAAGGATTGGCCGGATCACCCCCGGCCTAACCCAATTCCCGAGAAGGGAAAGCCCTGGACTGACTAGTTGCTATTCATCTAAGTACGACATGGATCACAGGACGCCGGTTAAGTGGCTCTCCTAGGACATACGAGAGCCCCCTACCAGCAGTAGTAGGGGGCCTCTCTTACCGGCTAGCGCGATACTCGCCAGGCTGGCCACCGTGCTCGTTCACCCACCACGCCACGGTGCAGTCAAGGCACCTGTAGCGCCATCGTGGATTACGTGTCGCTGGGTCATTGGGGCGCGACAGGATCACGTGAACGCTGCGGCATTGCACGCACCGAACAGTCTTCATGAACGAACTGACGGCGAGATACGCACGGCCTCCGCTATCCGTTGAACGTGCTCGGCCTTGAGCGCAGGCAGTGCGACATACGCGTGCCCCTGGGGGCGGCCCACCATGGGTCGGATGCCGTCGCAGACTTCTTGGGGGAGACCCAAGGCGGTTAGGGCTTCTCGGAGCGCGTTGCTGGCGTCAGCCGCTGTCCTGAGGCTGTCTCGCCATTTCTGCATTTCGATGTCCACGGGCCTCACCTGTGATCGTCTTGGTGGTGTTGCCTGAGTTCCACGTTCGCGTCAGAAACCGCGCTGTAGTTGCCAGTCGATCTGAAGTTCTCTCGCTTGTTGCAGAGTCCCAAACAGCGTTTACAGCCCGGTACTGCACGGGGCTCAGGGGGAAGCTCCGTCAGTCCGCTGTAGGTCTGTTGTTTCTGCGTCACGATGTGGCCTCCCCGCCATCCGTCCTGAACACCCAACTAGTGTCGTCCTGCGGATGACGGGGGCCTACGTTTATGCGCGCTCTGGACTAAAGATCATCGGAGGCTGTTTGCACACTGCCTGAGAAAGGTACGGGCGTCATCATCGAAGAGCGCCTTTTCGGCGTGAACGGCGAACTCTTCAAGGAGAGTTGTTACGTCCCGAGGGTCACGGAACACCATGACACCGGTCGACACTTCCACGGTCGCAATGCGGTCGTCGTACACAGTGAACGTGTTTAACGGAGCCGGGCCGACCTGAGACCCGAGGGGGAGCACGCCGAGCCTGACATTCGGTAGGTGTGTGAGTGATGCCAGGTGGTCAATCTGCACCGCTAGCGCGTCCGCGCCGACGAGCGGCCACCTGACGGCCTGTTCCGTCAGGAGGAACGTGAACTGTTTCGTCCGGTCGTAGAGGACCTGTTGCCGTTCGAGCTTTCGCCCAATGGCCTTGGAGTGGTCACCGGGGATGTGGGCGAGGCTGGCCCGGATGTACTCGGGTGTCGACAGAAGCCCCGTCACCATCGACAGCAGGAAGTACCGCAGCTCTCGCGAGGACTGTTCGAGCCCTGCTAGCTCAAGCTGCTTCTTGTCCAGCCCCTTGCGCCGCATGTCGCGCGCGCCCTGCCACTCTGTATTGGCCAGCCTGGCTAGCGCAGTGGCTTCCGCGAGGAGCTTGGGCGGGGCCTCAACGGCCCTGAGGATCTGTTCCACGTCCACCAGGGACGGCCGTACTCTGCCACTCTCAATACGGCTGATCTTGGATTGCGACATGTTGCAGCGCGCAGCGAGCCGGACCCCTGAGAGCCCGGACCGCTTGCGTAGTGCTTTCAGTAGGGCTGCCAGCTCTTCGCTGGACTGCCCTAGCTGCTCTGGCTCGACTGTCACCTAGCCGCGTACTCCAGGTACGGCACGGAGGCTTCAAGGGCTAGCCGCTGGTATTCGATGAACGGGGCAGGGTCGCCCTCGTACAGTTCGCGGCTAATCTGCTTCCCGTCCGGCTGATAGTGCATAAGCACGACCGTAGAGCGGTCGAACATCCAGAAGTCGCCTACGTCGTTAGGAAGAGGGTTGGTCCGGTCCGTCAGGTCGAGGATGCGAATGTCTTCCCCTGCGGGCGCCTGGTGCTGGTAGTACCTCTCGAACTCGAACCTGAGGTAGTCGCTCAGCGGCTGGCGGATGATGTGGACGCGTCCCACGTTGCGTGTGCGCACCATGTCGATCCAGGAGTCTTCGTACGGACCGGGGAAGCGGGCGCCGTTCTTGAACGCTGCGAACTCGTAGGCTTCCTGCGGCACGAGGTACTGCGGAAGAGTCTCAAGCCGCCATGCTTCGCTCTCGAAGTCGCGGAACTTGGCTTGCCACTCGTCACCATCCAAGAGCACGGATTGCCTCCCTGAGTACTGCTTCCGGGATCTCTACTAGTCCCTCGCCGGTCGGCGGAGCAAAGACTTCGGATACGTCGCCCTGGACGATGAACGAGCCGGACGCGGTCTGGTAGACGTTCGGGCAGTCGCCTTGTCCGCAGTCGCCGTTCCCGTTGCCTGTGAGCCGGGTCAGTTCCTCGCGTGCCATAGCCACGAACCCCCTCTTGAGGGCCCCTGTGAGGGCCGGTCGCCACGACAGTACGAGCGAGGCGGGCAAGCCGTCTATGCAGGAACACGACTATGCGCGTCATTGCATAGAGAGGGCGGCGGGCAGTTCAAGAGGGCCGGTTGGTTACGTGACCAACCCATGACCAACAGCGGTCCGAAACAGTCTGAAACGGGGGTGATGCATGACCAGCGCGAAGCTTCAACTATGCGGCGCATAGCGGGCGTTACCGCTGGTCAACTAACTAATGGGCTGGTGCCCGAGTGGAGAGTTCAAGTCCCCCCTCGGACACTTTTCAGTGAGTTTGTACGAGTGAGGGCCATGACCGGAAGGTCATGGCCCTCACTCGTGTTCCACCTCGAATCCGGTCAGGCGTGAAGCCGGTCAGACCGCCGACCAGCCCCCGTCCACCGGGAGAATCGCCCCGTTGATGTTGCCCGCCGCCTCCGACGCGAGGAACACGATGGCCGCCGCCTGCGTCTCGGCTCCGGCGGGGCGGCCGACGTTCCCCATGTACGGGGCCAGTGCCTGCGGGCCGAGTGCGTCCTTGTCGACGTCGAGCCGGATGTTGGTGATCGTGCCGCCGGGGGCGATCGCGTTGGTGCGGATTCCCTTGTCCCGGTAGGTCACGGCCAGCGACTTGGTCAGGCCCACGATGCCGTGCTTGGACGCGGTGTAGGCGGCTCCGGCCGCGCTGCCCCGCAGTGAGGCCTCGGACGCCGTGAAGACGAGGGAGCCCCGGCCGGCCTCGAGCATGTGCGGCAGGACGGCCCGGGCGAGCAGGAACGGGGCGGTGAGGTTGATGCGGATCACCCGCTCCCACTCCGTGTCCGTGACGTCCGCCGCGGCCGACATGCTGTCCATGATCCCGGCGTTGTTGACCAGGACGTCGATCCCGCCGAAGGCCTTCAGCGCGGTCGCCACGGCCTCGTCGACCACCGCCTGTTCGCTGAGGTCGCCCACGACCGCGACGGCCGTGCCGCCGTCCGACTCGATCTCGGCGGTGACCTCGGCGGCGCCCTCCGCGTTCAGGTCGGCGACGACCACCTTGGCTCCGCGCTCGGCGAAGGCGAGGGCGGTGGCCCTTCCGATGCCCGAACCGGCCCCGGTCACGATCACGCTGCGGTCGGTGAAGTCCATGACGCTGCGCATGGTTCCTCTTTTCTCGAGCTTGTCTCGGGCTGGAGATGACCGATCCTGGCGCCGGCTCTCGCGATATGCACTATACATACGAAGTGCATGATGCACGTTATGGGTAGAATGCGTGTATGGAAAAGCCCGGTCGTCGCATGGACACTCCCGTTGGCCGAACGGACAAGCCCGTTCGACAGGTCGAATTCGAGACGATGCTGCTCGGACGGCACTCGCACCTTTACAACCCCCGCACGCGCTCCTCCGGCGGGCGCCTGGACCGCAGCGCGTACGTCCTGCTCAGCCGCATCCAGATGGACGGCCCGATGTCCATCGGCCAGCTCACCGAAGCCTTCGGCCTCGACGCGTCCACCCTCAACCGGCAGACCGCGGCCATGCTGCGGACCGGACTCGTCGAGCGCATCCCGGACCCCGAGGGCGGCATGGCCCGCAAGTTCCGCATCTCCGCCGAGGGTGAGAGTCAACTCGACGCCGACCGCGCCGAGTACACCCAGGGCCTTGAGAAGGTCCTGGACGGCTGGTCGGCGGAGGACGTGGCGACGTTCGCCGGCTTCCTCCAGCGCTTCAACAGCGACATCGAGAGCCTGGAGGGGCATCCCTGGCCGCGCCCCTGAAGCGCACCGATCCGTAGGGGTGGGGTGTAGTTCCCGCGGATGACATGCCGGGCGCGTGTACTGCCACGTCAGTACGCCCGATTGTCATCAGGCGCACGACGACCGGACACCCCCCTTCCGGAGAGCCTGTGGAGGTACCCGAGACAAGATCTGGAGACCTCTGCCCGTGGCTACTCTTCTCTATCGCCTTGGCCGTCTGGCCTTCCGGCGGCGCTGGTACGTCGCCCTGCTGTGGGTGGCGGTCCTCGGTGTCGTCGGCTTCGGTGCGGTCACCGCGCCCGCCGCCCCCGACGAGAGCAACTCCATGCCGGGCATCGAGTCCCAGAAGGCGTTCGACCTGATGGAGCAGCGCTTCCCCGGGGCCGCGGCCGACGGGGCGAGCGCGCGGATCGTCTTCGTCGCCCCGGACGGGCAGAAGATCACCGCGACCGAGAACCGGGCCGCCGTCGAGGAGTTCGTCGAGAAGTTCGTCCAGGGGTCCGGGGACGAGGCGGCCGACGGGTCCCAAGTCACCCAGGCCGTCGACCCGTTCAAGGCGCGGGCGGTGAGCGAGGACGCA
Organism: Streptomyces sp. NPDC031274; assembly: GCF_055570235.1. NCBI lineage: Bacteria > Bacillati > Actinomycetota > Actinomycetes > Kitasatosporales > Streptomycetaceae > Streptomyces > Streptomyces sp. NPDC031274. The sequence goes on from NZ_JBVIHP010000009.1 coordinate 197,215, forward strand.
TCGACGGCGTACGCGACCGTCACGTACAAGGTGAAGGCCGACGACCTCACCGACCGGACCAAGTCGACCCTCGAGGGCGCCATCGAAACGGCCCGTGACGCGGGCCTGACCGTCGACGTCGGCGGTACCGCCCTCGCGAGCCAGCCCGCCGCGGGCGGTGCGGCCGAGGTGATCGGCATCGCCATCGCGGCCGTCGTCCTGCTCATCACCTTCGGCTCGCTGGCCGCCGCCGGGCTTCCGCTGCTCACCGCGGTCATCGGCGTCGGCGTCAGCATGGCCTCGATCCTGGCCCTGGGCAGCGCCCTCGGCCTCTCCGCGACGACCGGCACCCTCGCCACCATGCTCGGCCTCGCGTGCGGCATCGACTACGCCCTGTTCATCGTCTCCCGCTACCGGGAGGAGCGGGCCAAGGGGCACACGCCCCAGGAAGCGGCGGGCCTGGCCGTCGGTACGGCCGGTTCGGCGGTCGTCTTCGCGGGGCTCACGGTCGTCATCGCACTGGCCGGACTCTCGGTGGTCGGCATCCCGATGCTGACCAAGATGGGTCTCGCCGCGGCGGGGGCGGTCGTCGTCTGCGTCGTCATCGCGCTCACCCTCGTACCGGCCCTGCTCGGCTTCTGGCCGAACGCCGTCCTCTCCCGCTCCGCCCGAAGGCGCGGCAGGGACAAGGGCAGCGGCGAGCGCAACGGCGGCAGCCGCTGGGCCAGGTTCGTCCTGCGCCGCCCCGTCCCCGTGCTCCTCGCCTCGGTCGCGGGCCTCGGCGCACTCGCCCTGCCCGTACCCGACCTCCAGCTCGGCATGCCGGGCGACGAGGCCAAGCCCACATCGACCACGGAACGCCGCGCCTACGACGCGCTCGCCGACGGCTTCGGCCCCGGCTTCAACGGGCCCCTGACCATCGTCGTGGACGCCAAGGGCGCCGCCGACCCGAAGGCCGCCGTGTCGACCGTCGAGCAGAGGATCGGCACCACGGAGGGGGTCGTCTCCGTGACGGGGGCACAGTTCAACCCCGCAGGCGACACCGCGATGTTCACCGCCGTATCGGCCGACGCCCCCACCGATCAGCGCACCAAGGACCTCGTCCACACCATCCGCGACGAACGTCCCGCGATCGAGTCCACCACCGGGGGAGCCACCTTCGAGGTCACCGGCACCACCGCCATGAACATCGACATGGCCCAGAAGGTCCAGGACGCCCTGCTCCCGTACCTCGCCGTCGTGGTGGGCCTCGCCGTGCTGCTCCTGATGGTGGTCTTCCGCTCCGTACTCGTGCCGGTCAAGGCGGCCCTCGGCTTCCTCCTGTCGGTCGGCGCCGCCCTCGGCTCGGTCGTCGCCGTCTTCCAGTGGGGCTGGGGCGCCGAACTCCTCGGCGTCGAGCAGACCGGGCCGATCATGAGCCTGATGCCGATCTTCCTGGTGGGCATCGTCTTCGGACTCGCCATGGACTACGAGGTGTTCCTCGTCGCGCGCATGCGGGAGGCGTACGTGCACGGGGACCGGCCGGGTCAGGCCGTCGTCAGCGGCTTCCGGTACAGCGCGCGCGTCGTGGTGGCCGCCGCGCTGATCATGATGGCGGTGTTCTCCGGGTTCATCGGCGCCGGTGAATCGATGATCAAGACGATCGGGTTCGGTCTCGCCGTGGCCGTCCTCTTTGACGCGTTCGTCGTCCGTATGGCGCTCGTCCCCGCCGTCCTCGCCCTGCTCGGCAAGGCCGCCTGGTGGCTGCCGCGTCCGCTCGACCGGCTGCTGCCCCGCGTCGACGTGGAGGGCGAGGCGCTGAGCCGGCGGTCCGCAGCCCTTCCCGCACCGGCCGCTGATCGCGAGACGGCGCGCGTCTGACGGAGCCGCGCGCGACACAGGGCCGCCTGTGACCATGGCTGTAGCACCCTGAACGGAGAACTCGATGCTCACCAGATGGCAGCGCCACGCGGAGGCCCACCCCCGCGCCGCCGACGCGGCCGTGGCGCTGCTGCTGTTCGGCGTCTCGTTCTCCGGCAGCATGCTCAGCACCACCGAGCCGTCCGACCGGCCCACGTGGTGGACCGGCGTACTGATCTCAGCCGTCGCCTGCACGGCCCTGCTGTGGCAGCGCGGCCGTCCCCGCACCGTTGTCGCGGTGACCACGGTCTGCGCCATGGGCACGAGCGCGCTGGGCTTCCTGCTCACGCCCCTGCTCCTCGGCCCGGTCATGTCGGCGCTGTACTGGCTGGCCGCCGGAGCCGACCGGAAGACCACCCGCCGCTACACGCTCGGCGTCGCCGTGCTGGTGGGGGCCACGGCCCTGTTCGCGGACCCCGTCAACCACTCACTCCTGCTCAAGACGCTCAACCCCATCGCCTGGGTCCTGCTGTCGGCGGTGTTCGGCAGTGGCGTCCAGCTGCGCCGCGCCTATCTGGAGGCCCTGCAGTCCCGTGCCGCGCACGCCGAGCGCATGCGCATCGCCCGCGAGTTGCACGACGTCGTCGCCCACCATCTGACCCTGGCCAACGCCCAGGCCGGTACGGCGGCTCACCTCGCCCGCACCCACCCCGACCAGGCCCAGCAGATGCTCACCGAGCTCACGGGCACCACCGCGTCGGCGCTGCGTGAACTCAAGGCCACCGTAGGGCTGCTGCGCCAGACGAACGACGTCGAAACCTCCCCGGAACTGGAACCAGAACCGGAAGCGGAACTGGAACTGGAACCGTCGCCCGGACTCGCCCGGCTCGACGGCCTCACCGCATCGTTCGCGTCCACCGGGCTCACGGTCACCGTCACCACTCAGGGTGAGCCGCAGCAGCTCTCGGCGGCAGTCGATCTGACAGCATTCCGGATCGTGCAGGAAGCACTCACGAACGTCAGCAAGCACGCCCACACCGAGACGGCGTACGTCCATCTCGCCTACGCCCCCGACGGACTGACCCTCAGAATCACCGACGACGGGCACCCCACAGCCCACACGGGCCACACCACCCCCGCTGTCGGCCACGGCTTCGGCCTCATCGGCATGCGGGAGCGCGCCCACTCGGTCGGCGGTCACCTGCACGCGGGCCACCGCCCCGAAGGCGGCTTCGAAGTCACCGCCGTACTGCCGCCACACCCATAGAACCCGGAAGAGAACCGCACCAGATGACCATCCGCGTCCTGCTCGCCGACGACCAGGCCCTCCTCCGGGCGACCTTCCGCATCCTCATCGACTCCTGCGAGGACATGGAGGTGGTCGCCGAGGCCACCGACGGCGAGGAGGCCGTGGCGCTCACCCGGGCCCACTGCCCCGACATCGTCCTCATGGACATCCGCATGCCCGGCACCGACGGCCTCGCGGCGACGGCCACCCTCTGCGCCGACCCGGATCTTCAGGCCACCCGCGTCCTCATCCTCACGACCTTCGAGACCGACGCGTACGTGGCCCGGGCCCTGCGCGCCGGCGCGAGCGGCTTCCTCGGCAAGGACGCGGGCGTCGACGAACTCCTCGGCGGGATCCGTACCGTGGTCGCGGGCGAGTCCCTGCTCTCACCGTCGGCCACCCGCGCCCTCATCACCCGCTTCCTCGCCACCCCCGACCTCGGGGGCCACCTGGCGCCGCCCGAACGCCTCGCCGCGCTCACCGCCCGCGAGCGCGAGGTGATGGCACTGGCCGCCGAGGGGAAGTCCAACGCCGAGATCGCCGACGTGCTCTTCGTCAGCCCCCTGACCGTGCGCACCCACGTCCAGCGCGCCATGACCAAGCTCGACGCGCGTGACCGCGCCCAACTGGTCGTCATCGCCTACCAGTCGGGCCTGGTCCGCCCAGCACCGCCCGCGTACTGAGTTCAAGACCCCAAGACTTGAGGACTGCAGGACTTGAGGACTTGAGGACTTCAGGGCTTAGGACTTCTTGAGCCCGTCCATCTCCGCGCGCGTGTCGGACATGAGCATCTCCTCGACCTCCGACGCCGTCGGCGGCTCGACCTTGTCGTCCGGGCCGCCGCCGTAGAAGCTCCAGCGCATTTCGATGGTGAACCAGCCCTCGCGCACAGCGAGCGTCATGCCGTTGAGGGAGTCCTTGTCCGTGCCGCTCGTCTCGGTCACCAGGTACGCCTCGTCGCCGATGCCGCTCACGGCCTTGGTCTTGTAGCCGTACGTCTTCTGCGACTGGTCCTCGTAAGCCTTCTGCTCCGATGCGAACTCGCCCGCAGGATCGGTCGCCTTGTGCCAGCGGGCCGTGGAGTAGACGTAGATGCTCGTATAGGTGTCCTTGTCCGCTTTCGGGTCCTTGAGCTGGCGGCTGCAGTAGCTCTGATCGAACCCCTTCTGCCGCGACCCGTAGTGGGTGGTCGCGGTGGAGTCCGTGTCGAGCTCGTACTTCTTCTTGAAGGCGTCCAGCGGGGAGACGTCGCAGAGGTTCTTCTTGTACTGGTATCCGGCGAGGTCCGCCTTCGCGTCGTCGCCGCTGTCGGAGCCGAGGTTGCCGGTGGCGAAGAGCGCCCCCGCCCACAGCGCCGACGCGACCACTACGCCGCCGATTCCCCACACCCAGCCCGGCGTGGGCTTGCGCGGACCGGCCGGGGGCGCGGGCGGGGCGGGCGGCTGGCCGTAGGGGCCCGGCTGTTGTCCGTACGGGCCGGGCGGCTGGCCGTAGGGCTGAGGTGAACCCTGGGGCGGGACCGCGCCCGGGGGCTGCTGGTAGGGATTCGGGGGCTGCTGGTACGGATTGGGCTGGTTGGGCTGGGGGTTCGGTATCGACATAGGCGGCAATGTACCGGTGGCCTGGGCCGGGAGGAGACGGTCCTGCCCTGGTCGACCCGGGGATGACCGGCTCAAGTAAGGTCACCCTTAGCTATATGCGTACGAAGTGCACCCGAAGCGCACCTCTGTACGTCCCTGTGCGCAGTGAACCCCTGGAGGCCTCCCCATGCCCGTCACCGCACCTCCCGACGGGGCGACCCGTCGGCCGCCCCGCATCCCGCGGCCGCGGCCCGTCGAGCTGGCGGACAGCGCGTGGGTGGCCCGGGCCGTGGAGCAGGGCGTGGAGCGCGGCGACTTCTGGGGCGCCGTACGGGCGGCCGGCGGGGCGCCGCTCGTCGAGCCCGATCCGCAGGGCGACGGCGCGTACCGGGTCGTCACCTTCCTGTGGCGGGGCACGGACGCGACCCGCTCCGTCCTCGTGATGCCGAACAAGATCGTCGACCCGCGTGACATGGCCCCCAACCTGATGGAACAGGTGCCGGGGACGGACATCTGGCACTGGTCGGTCCGCATGCGCGAGGACTGGCGTGCGACCTACAGCCTGTGTGTGGACGAGGGGGACGGTCCACGGCCAAAGGACGGCGCGTACTGGCCCTGGCTGCGGCGGCAGCAGCGGACTGATCCGCTCAACTCGCGCACGCTCAGCCGACGTTGGGGCGGAGATCCGGTCTCGTACGTCGAGCTGCCGCAGGCGCCCACCGGCGACGACTGGCGGCGCCGCGACGGCGTGTCGCGCGGCACGGTCAGCACGCACACCGTCCGCAGCGAACTGCTCGGCAACGAGCGGCAGGTGCACCTGTACGAGCCGCCGGGCGGCGGGCGCGACCTGCCCGTCCTGGTGCTCATGGACGGCGAGATGTGGCAGCCGGGGCTCGACGTCGCGACTCTCCTCGACAACCTCATCGCCGACGGCAGCATCCCGCCCCTGGCCGCCCTGCTGCCCGAATCCCTGAGCGCCGACCAGCGCTGGGAAGAGCTCGCCTGCAACGAGCGATTCGTCCGGTTCCTGGAGACCGAGCTGCTGCCCTGGGCGAGCGAGCGGCTCTCCCTGACCGGCGATCCCGCGCGGACCGTCGTCGCGGGCCAGAGCCTCGGCGGTCTCACCGCCGCGTACGCCGCCGTGATCGCACCGGGGCGGTTCGGCCGCGTCCTGGCGCAGTCGGGTTCCTTCTGGTGGCCCGACGGACCCGACCTGGAACGCTCCGAGTGGCTGACCGGACGCATCGCCGCGAGCGAGAAGCTGCCCGTGCGGTTCTGGCTCTCGGCCGGTGAGCAGGAGTGGGTCGCGCTGCCCGCCATGCGCAGGCTGCGCGCCACGTTGCGGGAGAAGGGGTACGACGACGCCGTGTACCGCGAGTTCAACGGCGGACACGACTACTTGTGCTGGCGCACCGAGCTCGCGGACGGGCTCGTCGGGCTGCTCGGCGATCAGTCCGTCGCGTAGCCCGCGGGGAGGCCACCGCGCAGCGGGCGCGGCAGTCGCACTACTTCCACCGCCGCCCGGCCTCGCTCATCGGTGTCGAGGAGCGACACGTCGAGCGGGTCCGGGCGGACGAGGTTGATCTCCGTCACGCGGGCGGATCCTGGAGGCGGGCCACACAACGGCCGTACGTCTCCGGGCCGTACACGGTGGTCCAGCCCTCGGGCGCGTGGCGGAAGAGCGGCCACAGGGAGTACTCCCCGAGCGCGTTCTCCAGGACCAGATGGGTCGGCTCGGTGCCGGTGCCGGTGCCGGTGCCGGTGTCGCTGCCGACCGGGTCGAACGGGCCGGGCGTGGTCGTCATGCGTGGTCCAGCTCCTTGAGGTGGGTGGCGAGGACGGCGCAGACCTCGTCGAGGCGGCGCGGCTGGGTCAGCTCCGGGTGCAGGCAGTCCACGTCGTGGTTGGCGATCGACCCACTGACGTACGGTGCCCAGGCCTCCCTCGTCAGCCAGTCCTCGGCGCGTGGCGCGGAGGCCGTGAAGAACAGGGCGTCGCCGTCGAAGGTGCGGTGCTCGTGCTCGCGCATCAGACGGGCGTTGTTGATCACGATGTCGAGGACCGCCGACAGCGTCCGGTCGGGCAGCCCCGCCAAGGCGCTGCCCTCGCGTTGCAGGGTGGCGAGGACGTCCTCGCGGGTCAGCTCGTCCGTCAGGTCGTAACCGGCCATCCGCAGAAGCGCCTTCAGGGCGTCCGCCTCTGCCGGGACCGCCGCATCACGCCACTGATCGGACGGATAGGCGTCGAGCAGCGCGAGCAACTCGACCTCTTCGCCCGCCTCTTGGAGGAGGACGGCGACCGTGTGGGCGAGAACGCCGCCCACCGACCAGCCGAGCAGCCGGTATGGCCCGTGTGGCCGCACCGCGCGCAGCGACTCGACGTACTCACTCGCCATCTCCTCCATCGTGGACGGGAGTTCACCATCACCGTGCGAGCCGTCCGAGCCGTCCGAGCCGTCCGAGCCGTGCAGGCCGCGCGCCTGAAGGCCGTACACCGGCTGGCCCGGGTCGAGCCGCGAGAGCAGCCCCGAGTAGCACCAGCTGATGCCGCCCGCCGGATGGAAGGTGAACAGCGGGGTGCGGTCGCCGCCCGCACGCAGGGCGAGCAGTACGTCCAGGGAGCGGTCGGCCTCGCTGTGGTCCGCGTCCAGATGGGCGGCGAGCGCCGCCGGGGTCTGCGCCTGGAAGAGCGTGCCGATGGTGAGCTCGGCGCCCAGGGTGTCGCGGACCCTGGAGACCAGGCGGGCCGCCAGGAGCGAGGTGCCGCCGAGGTCGAAGAAGGCGTCGTCCACGCCGAGTTGTGGCACTCCGAGGATCTCGGCGAAGAGCCGGGTGAGCGTCTCCTCGCGGTGGCCGCTCGGCACCCGGCCGCCGTCGGCTGAGCCCTCGAAGGCGGGGGCGGGCAGAGCGCGCCGGTCCAGCTTGCCGTTCGGGCTGAGCGGGAAGTCGTCCAGGACGAGGATCGCGCCCGGCACCATGTAGTCGGGCAGCGTGCGGGCGAGTCGGGCGCGCAGCTCCTCTGGGTCCGCGACGGCTCCGGTGTCGGAGGGCGTCACGTACCCGACGAGCCGCTGGTCGCCCGGCCGGTCCTCGCGGACCAGGACACTGGCCGCGCCCACCGCCGGATCGGCTGCCAACGCGGCCTCGATCTCGCCCAGTTCGATACGCAGGCCGCGCAGCTTCACCTGGTGGTCGGTGCGGCCCAGGTACTCGATCTCGCCGTGCTCGGTCCAGCGCGCCAGGTCGCCCGTGCGGTACATGCGCGTTCCGGGCGGACCGTAGGGATCGGCGACGAAACGGGCCGCGGTCAGTTCGGGCCGCCCCAAGTACTCGGCTGCCAGCTGGGTGCCCGCCAGGTACAGCTCGCCCTGGATGCCGGGCGGGCACGGCTGGAGCGCGGCGTCCAGGACGTACAGGCGCGTGTTCCAGACGGGCTTGCCGATCGGCACCGGGCCCGTCCCTCCGGTGGCGCACGCGTGGTACGTCACGTCGACGGCGGCCTCGGTCGGACCGTACAGATTGTGCAGCGGTACGCCGTCGAGCACGCGCCCGAACTCCCGTACCGTCTCGCGAGGCAGCGCCTCGCCGCTGCAGAAGACGTGCCGCAGTCCCGCGCAGTCGGCCGCGGCCGGTTCCGACAGGAAGACCTGGAGCATCGACGGGACGAAGTGGCAGACGGTGACGTCCTGTTCGCGGATGACGCGCGCGAGGTACGCCGGGTCCTTGTGGCCGCCGGGCTCGGCGACGACGAGCGTCGCGCCCACCCGCAGCGCCCAGAAGAACTCCCACACCGACACGTCGAACCCGGACGGCGTCTTCTGCAACACCCGGTCACCGGGAGCGAGTTCGTACTGGCCCTGCATCCAGCGGAGCCGGTTGTCGATCGCCGAGTGCGGCACGACGACGCCCTTGGGGCGGCCGGTCGAACCGGACGTGTAGATGACGTAGGCGGCGTGGTGCGGGGTGAGCGCGCGCGGCGGGTCGTACGTGCCGTACGGCGTCGTGTCCAGGCGGTCGAGGGCGACGAGCGGAACATCCGACGCGGGCACGCGGTCGGCACGGTCGGCGATCACGCAGGCGGGGCCCGCGTCCTGAAGCATGTACGCGAGGCGGTCCGCCGGATAGTCCGGGTCCAGGGGGAGGTAGGCGCCGCCCGCCTTGAGCACGGCGAGCAACGTGATCACCAGGTCCAGGGAGCGGGGCACGGCGACCGCCGCGAGCGCGCCCGGACGCACGCCGACCTCGATGAGATGGTGGGCCAGCCGGTTCGCGCGGGCGTTCAGCTCGGCGTACGTCAGCTCCTGGTCGCCGAAGACCAGGGCGGTGGCGTCCGGGGTGCGGACCACCTGGCCCTCGATCGGGCCGATCAGCGTGGTGGGCGGCACCGGGCGCGCGGTGGCGTTGAACTCGTCCACCACCAAGGTGAGTTCGGCCCGGCGGGCGATCGTGTGCTCGGCCAGCGGGGTGTGCGGTCCCGCCTCCGCGATGCGCTCCAGGAGCTCCATGAACCGCGCCTGGTGAACTCCGAGCTCCTCCGGCTCGTACAGGGCCGGATTGCCGTCGTAGTCGATGCGCAGGCCGCTGCCGTCGGCGCGGTCGTAGACGTTGACCGTCAGGTCGTCGACCGGGCCCGCCGACAGGTTGTGGGCGTCGGTGCGGGCGCCCGCGAAGGTCAGGCCGTAGTCGAACGGCATGACGTTGATCAGCGGCCCGACCAGGGACCGGCCGTCGCCGAGGAGGCCCAGATCGCGGCGGATGTCCTCGTAGCGGTAGCGCTGGTGGCGGCGGGCGGCACGGATGCCGAGCACCACCTGCCGGGTCAGCTCCGCGAATGACGCCTGCGGGGTCACGGTGAGCCGCAGCGGAAGCACGTTCATCACCATGCCGGGCACGCGGAGCGCCACCGACCCCATGCGGCCCATCATCGGCAGACCGAGCACCACCTCGGCGGAGCCGGTGGCCCGGGAGACGTAGAGCGCCTGCGCGGCGATCAGCACCTCCGGCCAGGTCGCCCGCATCGACGACGCGGACTCCCGCAGCCGCGACGTCGCCTCGGGGGAGAGGCGGGCGCTGCGGCGGTGGAAGGTGCGGGACGGCAGCGCGGTGCGCCCGGCCAGGTTGGGGGCGTCGGGCCGGTCGGCGAAGGCGCCGCCCCAGTGGCGGCGGTCCGTCTCGTACGTCTCCGAGGCGCGGTACGCGGTGTCCTCGGCGACCAGGTCCGCGAGGCGCCCGAAGGGGCTTGCTCCCGGCGCCTCGCCCGCTGCGAGCGCGGTGTAGACCTCGGCGGTGCGACGGGCGAGCAGCGAGTAACCGAAGCCGTCCATCACGATGTGGTGCACCCGCTGGTACCACAGCCAGCGCTCGTCGCCGACGCGGAACAGCGCGTGCGCGAACAGCGGCCCGGCCGCCAGGTCGAACGGCGTGGCCAGGTCCTCGCGCATCCACGCCTGCGCTTCGGCGTCCGGGTCGGACGCGGCACGCAGATCGCGCACCTTCAGCGGCAGCGTCGGGTCGGAGACCTCCAACTGGCTCGGCCCGTCGGCCCCTTCGATGATCCGTACGCGCAGGGAATCGGCCTCAAGGACCACCTGACGCAGCGTCCGCGCGAACAGGGACGGGTCGATGGGGCCGTGGATCTCCAGGCACTCGGCCGTGTTCTGGGCCGGGCTTCCCGGGTCGAGTGCCTGCGCGAACCACATGCCCGACTGGGCAGCGGTGAGCCTCATGCCGAGGCTCCCAGAATCGGCGCCCAGGCCTCGATGGCGGGCTGCTCGGCCAGGTCCACGAAGGTGGCCGTGATGTCGTGCTCGCGGCGCCAGCGCTCGATGAGCGACATGATGCGCACCGAGTCGAGGCCGTAGTCGACGAGGTTCTCGTCGAGGGGGATGTCGGCCGGGTCCTCGCCCAGGACATCAGCCACGTCGGCCCGTATGAGTTCCACGCTGAGCGCCATGTCAGATGCCCTTCAGAACCGTGTCGGTGGTGGTGACGACCGCGCACCGTCCTGCCGCGTAGCGCAGCGCCATGTCGTGGTCCTCGCGGGAGAAGTCGGCCACCGCGTCCGCGACGACGAACGCCTGCACGTCACGCATCCACGCGTCGCAGGCCGTCATCAGGACGCCGATGTGCGCGTACACACCGACGATGACGATCTGGTCCCGGCCCGCCTCGCGCATGCGCTCCTCGAGATCGGTACGGACGTACGCGCTGTACTTCCACTTCGTGAGCACGGTGTCGCCGGGCTCCGGCGCGACCGGGCCCGCGATCGCCTTCGCGTGTTCGTCGTCGGGAAGGCCGGGACCCCAGAAGTCCTGCTGGAGTCCGCGCTCGGCCGGCGACTGGCCGCCCGGCTGCGCGGAGTACAGGACGGGGATGCCGGCCGCGCGGGCCGACTTCGTCAACTCACCCACATGGGCGAGGAGTTCGGTGGTCGGCGACGTGTCGGGGGTGTAGGCGGTCAGGAAGTGGTTCTGCAGGTCGTGGACGAGGAGTACCGCCCGCTGCGGGTCGATGGTCCACGCGACCCGGTTGTCGGGCAGCTCGTCGGACGAGGGCATCGCGTACGGCGTGACGGCGGGGAGCGCCATGGTGGGGGCCTTTCGGGGAATTCAGGAAAGCTGGGTGGATCGGGGCTGTCCGCCGGGCAAGGGTCAGCTGCCCGGAGGTCAGCCGCGGAGATGCCCGGTCAGTTGCCCGGAGCGGCGGCGGTCGACCGCTGGTCCTTCTTGCTGATCTTGCCGATGCCGGTCTGCGGGAAGACGGTCACGAACTCGACCCGGTCGGGGACCTTGTAGGCGGCGAGACCGCGTTCCCGTACGAACTTCTTGATGACGACGGGCGTCAGCGGCTCGGCGTCCGCGCGCAGGATGACGTAGGCGAGGGTCCGCTCGCCGAGGTACTCGTCGGGCACGGCGACGACCGACACGTCATGGACGTGGGGGTGGGCGAGAATGATGTTCTCGACCTCCTCCGGTGCGATCTTCTCGCCGCCGCGGTTGATCTGGTCCTTCGCCCTGCCCTCCACCACCAGATGCCCGGTGGGGGTGCGGCTCACGATGTCGCCGGTGCGGTAGAAGCCGTCGGCGGTGAACGAGCGGGCGTTGTGATCGGGGGCGCGCCAGTAGCCGCGGATGGTGTACGGACCGCGGGTCAGCAGATGGCCCGGCTCGCCGTCCGGCACTTCCTGGTCGAGGTCGTCGACGATGCGGACCTCGTCGTCCGGGGAGATCGGGCGGCCCTGCGTGGTGACGATGAGCTCGGCCGGGTCGTCCAGACGCGTGTAGTTGACCAGGCCCTCGGCCATGCCGAAGACCTGCTGGAGGGTGCAGCCGAGCGCCGGTGTGACCCGGCGCGCCGCCGACTCGCTGAACTTGGCGCCGCCCACCAGGAGCACCTCCAGGCTGGAGATGTCGTACGGCGTCGAGCGCCCCGCGTCCGTCCACACCAGGGCGAGCGGCGGGACCAGACCCGTGATTGTCACCCGCTCCCGCTCGATGAGAGGGAACGCGGTGTCCGGATCGGGCTGCGGGCACATCACGACACGGCCGCCCGCGTAGAGCACGCCCAGCGAACCCGGCGACGACAGAGGGAAGTTGTGGGCCGCGGGCAGCGCCACCAGGTAGACGGAGTCCTCCGTCACACCGCAGATCTCGTTCGAGCCCCACAGCGAGTACATGTAGTCGTCGTGGGTGCGGGGGATCAGCTTCGGTACGCCCGTACTGCCGCCCGACAGCTGAAGGAACGCGAGGTCGGACGGCACCGGGGCGTCGATCGGGGTCGGCTCGCACGGCACGTCGGACAGCGCCGTGTGCACTCCGGGGTCGCCCACGACGAACACGTCGCGCAGCGTGGGGACTTCGGCGCGGACCTTCGAGGCGAGGTCGCGGTGGTCGAAGCCGCCGAGGCGGTCAGGGATGACGTAGGCGACGGCCTCGGTGAACTCGCAGAAGTAGTGGATCTCCGTCTCGCGGTGCGCGGGCAGCGCGAAGACCGGCAGGGCGCCGATCCGGAAGAGCGCGAAGATCACCTCGAAGAACTCGGCGACGTTCGGCAGCTGGACGACGACCCGGTCACCCTTGGTGATGCCGCGGGCGGCGAATCCGGCAGCCAGCTGATCGGCGCGTACGTCCAGTTCGCCGTACGTCCAGGACCGGGCCCCATCGGTGATCGCGACCCGGGCGGGGTGCGCGTCGGCGCGCTCGCGGAGCATGCCGCCGAACGTCTCGCCACGCCAATACCCGGCGGCGCGATACCGCTCGGCGAAGACCTCGGGGATACGTGGCGCGTCCCTGCGGCTGTCTGCCCTCAGGCCGTCCGCCCTGTGGCTGTCTGTCGTCGTCATCGGTCGACCCCCACCGCATCCAGGAACGTACGGAACTTGGCGCCCGTCTCGGCGCGTTCGGCCTCCGGCGAGGAGTCGGCCACGACACCCGCGCCCGCGAAGAGCCGCAGCCGTCCGCTGCCGCTCTCCGTCTCCTCGGCCTCCGCGCAGCGGATCGTGACGACCCACTCGCCGTCGCCGCGCGCGTCGCTCCATCCGACCATGCCGGTGTAGTGCCCGCGGCCGAACGGCTCCAGCTGGCCGATGACGTCACGGGCGTGCCCGGTCGGGGTGCCGCACACGGCCGGGGTCGGGTGCAGGGCGGTGGCCAACTCCAGTGCGGACACGGCCGGTTCGGCGAGCTCGCCGGTGACGGTCGTCGACAGGTGCCACATGGTGGCGGTGCGGACCAGGGTGGGCCGCTCCGGCACATCGAGGTCGGTGCAGAAGGGTGCGAGGGCCTTGTGCACGGCGTCCACGACCACGGCGTGCTCGTGCAGGTCCTTCGCCGATTCGAGCAGCGCGGCGGCCCGGCGCACGTCCTCGGCGAGGTCCGCGGAGCGGGGCGTCGAACCTGCCAGGGGGTTGGCGGTCAGGCGGGTTCCGTGCCGCGAGACGAGCAGTTCCGGGCTCGCGCCGAGGAGAGTGCGGCCCGCGCCCGTGGGCACGGCGAACGAGTAGCCGCGCGGATCGCGGCGGGCCAGGCGCTGAAGCATGGCGGGCAGGTCGAGCGGGCTGTCCGTGGACAGCTCCAGAGTGCGGGCGAGGACGACCTTGTCGAACTCGCCGCCCTTCATGCGCGCCACCGCCGACTCGACCGAAGCGGCGTACTCCTCGCCCGACGGCACTTCACGCACCTGCCAGCCACCGGCCGTGGCGGGCGGCTCGGTGGGCAGCGCGACGAGCGGGTCGGTGCGCAGCGCGGGCGCCCAGCGTGCCGCTTCGGGCACGGCGAGCACGGCGGGCGCGGTGGGGTCGAAGGGGATGGAGCCCACCACGACGGGGGCCTGATTGCCCGCGCGCCGCTGTGCGTCGAGCGTTGCGGCGACCCGCTCCGTCAACGGCCGCTCGTCGTGCGGTACTTCGGCAGCCGTGCCGTGGGCGAGGAGAGTGCGGGTGGGCGACGCGAAGAACCGGGTGTCGCCGGGTCGGTAGGCGTCGAGCAGCGCGGTTGCCGCGCCGACGGCCCCGGGGGTGGTGGGGGCGGCGAGTGCGACCACGTCGTTGGGGGGTGTCACGGGTGACTCCTCGTCAAGTAGGGGAGGGCGGCGCGGCTTTCAGGCGCGCAGGGTGGCGCCGCCGTCCACGTACAGGTCGTGCAGGGTGATGTGCCGCGCCCGGTCGGAGACCAGGAAGGCGACCGCGTCGGCGATGTCGGAGGGGTCGGCGATCCGGCCGAGCGGAATGCCGACCCGGTACGAGGCCGAGTCGCCCTCGATGACACGGGCGGCGGCCTGCTCGTGGTCGCCCGTCCACAGCTGCCGCTGCATGTCGGTGTGGGTGGAGCCCGGTGACACGACGTTGCAGCGCACGCCGTCGCGGGCGACCTCCAGGCCCAGACATTTGGTGAACATCGTGGCGGCGGCTTTCGACGCGGCGTACGCGGCCATCCGGGTGCGGGGCACCCCCGCTGCGTTCGAGCCGACCGTCACGATGGATCCCCTGCCCCGCGCGGTCATGCGGCGGGCCGCGGCGCGCGAGGTGTGGAAGACACCGTTCGTGTTGACGGCGAAGGTCTCCGCCCAGTCGGCGTCGGTGAGTTCGACGACCGGGGCGGGCCGCAGGATGCCCGCCACATTGACGAGAATGTCCAACGGCCCCGCGGTGCGCTCGACTTCCTCGAACGCCGCGTCCACGGCCGCCGCGTCGGTGACGTCGAGGACCGTGCCGGTGATGCGGCCGCCCTCAGTCTGTTCCTTCACGTCGGGCGACCGGTCGGCGGCCACGACCCGCGCGCCGCGTTCGGCGAGCGCGCGGGCCACTGCCTGTCCGATGCCCCGGCCCGCGCCGGTGACCAGGGCCACCCGCCCCGCGAGCTCCAAGTCGGCTATGCCGGAGGTCACTTGCCCATCGCCTTCTCTACGTCCTGAAGGACGGAGACGGCGGCCTGCGCGCCGCCGAGGCTGGTCCACTTCGAGCCGTCGATCTCGGTGGTGTGGTCCTTCTTGACTGCGTCGAGCTGCTTGTAGGCGGCCTTGCCCTTCAGTTCCTTGAAGAGGTCGGCGTCCGGACCCGCGGAGCCGAGCGTGCCGATGAACAGCCAGTCGGCGTCGATCTGCTTCAGGTCCTCGTCGCTGAGCGGCGTCGAGTGACCCTCGCCCTTCTTGTTCTGGATGCCGGGCCGCTTGAAGCCCAGGTCCTTCAGGACGTCGGAGATGAACACGCCCTGCTGCATCACGGCAGTGCCCTTGGCGGAGTAGCGCGCCACGGAGACGCTCGCGCCCGAGTTGTCGCCGAGGTTCTTCTTCACCGCGGCGGCCTTGGTGTCGTAGTCCTTGAGGAACGCGCTCGCCTCGTTGGACTTGCCGAGCACCTCGCCGGTGAGCTCCAGGGACTTCTTCCAGTCCTTGGTCCTGTCGATCGTGACGACTGTCGGTGCTATCTCCTTGAGCTGTCCGAGCACCTGCTGGTCGGCGAGCTGTCCGGCGAGGATGACGTCCGGCTTGGCCTGCAGGACCTTCTCGATGTCCGGTCCGGTGACAGCGCCCACGACCGGGATGTCCTTGGCCTGGTCGGCCAGATACTCGGGGGCGCCCTTCTGGCCTCTGCCCGCGGAGAGGCCGACGGGCTCGACCTTCAGGGCGAGGGCGGAGTCAAGGTCCATCTCGCTCAGCGCGACGACCTTCTTCGGATTGGCCGGAACCTTCACCTCAGCGCCGGAGGCGTCGGTGACGGTGACGTTCTTCGCGCCGTTTTTCGCCTTGTCGCTGGAGCTGGAGCCGGAGCCGGAGCCGGAGCCGGAGCCGGAGCCGGAGTCGTCGGACGAGTCGGAACCGCAGGCGGAGAGGGCGAGCGCGGAGGCCAGAGTGAGGGCCGCGATCGCGGTCAGCCGGGTACGCGGGGCGTGGTTCGAGGACATGTCCGTGATCTCCATGCTTCTGAGTCCGGGGGTCAGTCCGGACATAAGGGTCATCCCTGGCCGTGTCGGGGCATGACGAATTACCCCTGCAGGGGCAGGGAGTTCGCCGACGCCTCGACTCGGGGCTCCAGGTCAAGGTTAGGTTAGGCTAACTTCATGTTGGTTGCGCAAGAGGGCAGGGATCCAACGTCCGGATCCAGACCTCCGATACCGGGCTTGGCGAACACGCACCGCCCCACGCTGTGGGCGGCTGCCGCCCTCGTCGTCCTGTTCCTGCTGCTCGGTCTGCTCTCCCTCCTGGTCGGGTCCGGGTCGACGCCGATGGGCCGCGCCTGGGACTTCCTCACCGGGGACCCGTCCGCGCGGGACGACGCCCAGATCCGGCTCGCCGTCATGGACGTACGCCTTCCGCGTACGCTCGCCGGCGCCCTGGTCGGCATCGCCCTCGGCGCTGCGGGCTGTCTCCTGCAGGCCGTCACGCGCAACCCGCTCGCCGAGACGGGCCTCCTCGGGGTCAACTCGGGGGCCGCGCTCGGCGTCGTGATCGGCCTGACCTACTTCGAAGTGACCTCGGCCTACGGCGTGTTGGTGTGGGCCCTGGCCGGCGGCATGGCCGCGAGCGCGGTGGTCCTGCTGCTCGCCGCGTCCGGGCGTGCCGCGGGCTCGCCGCTGCGGCTCGTCCTCGCCGGATCGGCGCTCGGAGCGACGTTCCACGGCATGACGTCGTACGTCCTCCTTGGTGAGCAGGCCACCTTCGACACCTACCGCTACTGGACCATCGGTTCGCTGGCGGGGATCAAGACGTCGGAGACCTGCCCCTTGATCCCGCTGATCGCGGTCGGACTCCTGATCGCCTTCTGCTGCGTACGCCCGCTCTCCGCCCTCGCGCTCGGCGACGACAGCGCACGCTCCCTTGGCCACCACCCGGGGCGGATCCGCCTGGTCGTCGCGGCGGCGGTGACCCTGCTCGCGGGGTCGGCGGTCGCCCTCGCAGGGCCCATCGCCTTCCTCGGCCTGCTCGCCCCGTACGCGGCACGCGCCGTCACCGGCCCCCGTATGGCAGGCCAGTTGGTGCTCTCCGCGCTGGTCGCCGCGAACGTGATGATCGCCGCCGATCTCCTCGCTAGGATCGTGATCCGTCCCTGGGAGACCCCGGTGAGTGTGCTTCTCGCCTTCATCGGAGGCCCCTTGCTCATCTGGATCGCGCGGTCGCAGCGGATGTCCACGGCGGGGGTCGCCGCGTGAGCACCCAGGAGATACCGGAGGCGGGAGCTCCGGAGACAGAGGGCGCCGAGTCGGGAGCTCCGGAGACAGGGGGCGCCGAGTCGGGGACTCCGGAGGCAGAGGGCACGGAGTCGGGGACTCCGGAGGAGGTTCTGAAAACCGCCCAGGATCGGGCCGACGTCACCCCGCCCGACTCCACCGCCGTCCGCGTCGGGACCTTCTCCTGGCTCTTCCCGTACCGCAGCGCCCTCGCCGCCGTCGGACTCACGCTGGCGATCGGGATGGTCGTCGCCCTCGCCACCTTCGCGAGCTCCACCGGAATGAGCTTCTCCGACAGCCTCTCCGGGCTGCTCGGAACCGGCGACTCCGCCACCGTCATGCTGGTGCGGGACTTCCGGCTCCCGCGGATCGCCGTGGGGCTCATGGTCGGCGCGGCGCTCGGAATCGCCGGGTGCCTGACCCAGACGCTCGCGGGCAACCGGCTCGCCACCCCCGACATCATCGGCGTCAACGAAGGAGCCACCGCGGCCGTCGTCGCCTCCGTCGTCGGCTCGTCCACCGGCATGATCGGCGACTGGTGGCTCGGGCCCCTCGGCGCCGCCGTCGCGGCCATGGTCGTCGTCGCCTGCGCGGGCGGCGCCGGCAGCGGGGGATACCGGATCCTCGTCGTGGGCATCGGCGTCTCCACCGTCATCGGCGCCGTCACCGACCTCGTCATGTCCCGCGAGAACGACAACACCGCGGGCGGCGTCTTCCTCTGGACCGTCGGCTCGCTCAGCGGCCGCGACTGGAGTGTCGGCACGCCGCTCTCGCTCATCCTGCTCGTCCTCGTACCGCTCTCCCTCGTCGCCGGAAGCCGCCTGCAACTCCTGCGGTTCGACGACGACATGGCTGCCACCCTCGGCGTCAACGTCCGCCGCGTCCGCGCCGTGACCCTCGCGCTCGCCGTCGCCCTGTCCGGCGTGGCCGTCGGCATCGGAGGACCGATCGCGTTCGTCGCGCTGGCCGCACCCGTCGTCGCCACCCGGCTCAGCGGCCCGACCCGTGTCCCGATCATCGGCTCGGCCCTGGTCGGCGCGGCTCTCGTGGGCGCCGCCGACGCACTGGGCCGCGTCGTCGCCCCCGTGGAGATCCCGGTGGGCGTCATCACCAGCGTCCTCGGCGGACCCTTCCTCCTCTGGGTCCTCTTCGGCAAAAACTCCGAGCAGACCGGAAAGGCCTGACCCCCGTGCAACTGACCGTCGAGGCGCTCACCTCCGGCTACCCCGGCCACACGGCCGCCGTGGACGGCGTCGACCTGACCATCGCCAGCGGACAGGTCGCCGCCATCGTCGGCCCCAACGGCTGCGGCAAGTCGACGCTCCTTCGCTCCATCTCCCGGCTGCACAAGCCGAGTTCGGGAACGGTACGCGCCGGGGACGAGGACGTGTGGCAGCTCACCCAGCGCCGCGCGGCCCACCGCATCGCGCTGCTCGCCCAGTCGCCGCAGGCCCCCGAAGCGGTCACGGTCGCCGGACTCGTCCGCTACGGCCGCCACCCGCACCAGGGCCTGTTCCGCCAGTGGTCGCGCGATGACGAGGACGCCGTGCGCGAGGCCCTCGTAGCCACCGGCACCGCGGACCTCGCCACGCGCCGCCTCGACCACCTCTCCGGCGGCCAGCGTCAGCGGTGCTGGCTCGCGATGGTCCTCGCACAGCAGACGCCGATCGTGCTCCTCGACGAGCCGACCAGCGCCCTGGACCTCGGCCACGCCGTCGAAGTCCTCTCCCTGGTGCGGGAGGTGGCCGCCGCGGGCCGCACCGTCGTCATGGTCCTGCACGACCTGGCCAGCGCCGCCCGTTACGCCGACACCGTCATCGCCATGAACGCGGGCAAGATCGTCGCGAACGGCCCGGCCCGCGATGTGGTGACCGCCGAGCTGGTCAAGGAGCTGTACGGGATCGACGCGGACATCCTTCAGGCGCCGGGCGACGGCTCCCCGGTGGTCGTACCGACGATGACCGCGAAGCCGACGACGAAGACGACCACCCAGACGCCGACGACGAAGACGACAAACCGAACGCCGACTACGAAGACGCCGACCGGCTGACGGCGAAGTCCGCGGCAGTCCACGCGAGCCCCACCGCCCCGTCGACCATGGCCTGTTCGGCGATCGGGGTGGCGGCCGCCGCGGCGAACTCCGGCTGGTGCGGGCCGCAGCCGCCCCCGCTGATGTCGAGCACGGGGTGGATGGACGGCACGACGTGCGAGACGTTGCCCATGTCCGTGGACGCGAAAGGCCCGCGCCGCTGCGGTTGGGGCCGCCCCAGGGCGCGCGCGTTCGCCTCCCACAGCGCCACGAGCCCGGCGTCGGACCGGAAGTCGAGATAATCGGGCGCGGGCTGCTCCAGCTCCACCGCGCACCCGGCCGCGAGCGCCCCCGCCCGGAAGCAGTCCGCGACCCGCTCCCGCAGCTCGCGGAGTTCCTCCACGGACGGCGTCCGCAGCGCGTACGCGGCGGTCGCCCGCTCCGGAATCGCGTTGAGCGCCGTCCCGGCCTCGGTGGTGATCCCGTGCACCTTCCACTCCCCGGGCAGCTGCTGCCGGAGCAGTCCGACGGCCACCTGCGCCACGGTCAGCGCGTCGGCCGCGTTGCGTCCGTCCTGCGGGTTGAGTGCGGCGTGCGCGGACTTGCCGGTGTACGTCACCGACAGCGCCCCCATCGCGTACGAGTGGAAGTCGGCCACCTCGAACGGGCACGGATGCACCATCATCGCCGCGTCGACCCCGTCGAAGGCCCCGGCGTCGAGAAGGAGCGCCTTCCCGGCACCGCTCTCCTCGGCAGGAGTCCCCAACACGCGTACGGTGAGCCCGAGTTCATCGACGACCGGAGCAAGACCGAGGGCGGCCCCCACGCCCGCCGCGGCGATCAGATTGTGCCCGCAGGCATGCCCCATGCCGGGCAGCGCGTCGTACTCGCAGGCCAGCGCCACGGTCACGGGCCCCGAGCCCAGCGTCGCCTCGAAGGCGGTGTCGAGCCCGTACGCCGGAGCGGTCACCGCGAACCCGTGCCCGCGCAGCACCTCCGCGCACCACCCGGCCGCCTGCCGCTCCTCGAAGGCGATCTCCGGATGGGCGTGGATCCGACGGCTGAGCCCGACGAGCTCTTCCCGCACCTCGCCGATCCGCGCCCGGATCTCCTCCTTGAGCCCGTCGCCTGCCACGCGTCCTCCTCGCCACTGCCGCCGACCCCCGTCCGGACAGCCTACGGTCGGCCGCACACCAGGTCAGACCGGCAGCAACCGCCCGATCAGAGCGCTGAGCTGCCGCGCGTTGCGGCACTCGTACATCTCGACGAGCTCGGCGTAGGTGCCGGCCGCCGAGTCGCCCGTCTGCCACTGGGCGTGGCGCTCCGGGTTGAGCCAGTACACGCGGCGGGCGCGGGACGCGAGGGTGCGCAGGGCGGGGACGTTCGGGTCGCTCATGTTCGTGCGGGCGTCACCGAGAACGAAGACCGTGGAGCGCGGAGAGACCGCTTCGGCGTAGCGCTCGGCGAACTCGCCCAGGGCGGAGCCGTAGTCGCTGCTGCCGTGGTACCCGGTGACCGCCGCTCCCGAGACGATGCGGCCGCTCAGACCCTCGGGGTCGGCCGTGCCCCGCGCGATGAGGTCGGTCACCTCGTCGACGCGGTTGACGAAGGCGAAGACCCGCACCTTGCTGAACTGGTCGTGCAGCGCCTGGACGAGCAACATCGTGAAGTTGGCGAAGCCCGCGACCGAGCCGGACACATCGCACAGGAGGACCAGTTCGGGCCGTGCGGGGCGTCGCCGCCGCAGGACCGGGCGCATAGGGATGCCGCCCGTGGAGAGCGACCCGCGCAGCGTCCTGCGCAGGTCGATCCGGCCGCGTGCGGCGCGGCGGCGGCGCGCGGCGAGACGCGTCGCCAGTTTGCGGGCCAGGGGCTGGACCGTCCGGCGCAGATCGTCGAGCTGGGCGCGGCCCGCGATGAGGAAGTCGACGCGGTCGGCGGTCGGGGCGATGGCGCGCCGGGCGATCTCGTCCGCGCCGCGCCGCTCGGCGACCCGGCGGCGCGCTTCGGTGCGTACCGCGTCGCGGAAGCTCTCGATGCGGCGGCGGATCTCGTCGGCGGTGAGGCGGTCGGTGAACTCGTCCTCGTCGGTTCCCTGGCGGATACCGGCCAGGATGCGGGCGAGCAGGGTCTCCGGGCGGAGCCGGGAGAGTGTCTGGTGCGACGACCACCCGTCCGAACCGCTCGAACCGCTTGAACTGCCCGACTCGCCCGCCCCGCCCGCCCCGCCCGTCCCTCCGGAGCCCGGACGCGTTCCGTATCCGCCCATGCCGTCGACCGCCTCGGCCGCCAACTGGGCGAGCAGCGCCTGGTCGTTGGCGGCGAGCGCGGCGGCCAGGCGATCGCGCAGGTCGTCCCTGTCGAACTCTCGCCCCGGGCCGGAGAAGCCGTCCAGCGCGTCCGGAGTGCCTACCGCCCGCGGAAAGTACAGATCGAAGACGGGATCGAACACAGGGCGCTGCCCCTCGCTGTGCAGCAGAGCGGCGGCGAGTCCCTCCCGTACCCGCTCCCGGTCGGCCAGACCGAGCGCCTCCAGGGCGAGACCGGCGTCCACCGTCTCGCCCGTGCCGATCCGGATGCCGTGCGAGCGCAGCGCCTGCACGAGCGCGGTGAGACGCTCCGGGACTCCGGCTCCGGTGGCCGTCGCGCTCACACGGAGTCCAGGTCCAGCTTGGCCGCCGCCTTCAGTATGTCGTCCTGATGCTTGAGGACGACGCCGAGACTGTCTCGTACGACATCTTCGTCGAGGGAGTCGGCGCCGAGGGCGAGCAGCGTACGGGCCCAGTCGATGGTCTCGGCGACCGACGGCACCTTGCGCAGGTCCATCGCGCGCAGCGCGCCGACCACGCGGACGACGGACCGGGCGAGCGCGTCGTCGAGTCCGGGCACCTTCAGGCGCACGATGCGGCGCTCCAACTCCTCTTCGGGGAAACCGATGTGGAGGAAGAGGCAGCGGCGGCGCAGCGCCTCGGAGAGCTCGCGGCTCGCGTTCGAGGTGAGGACGGTGAAGGGGCGGCGCGTCGCGGTGATGGTGCCCAGTTCGGGGACCGTGACCTGGAAGTCGCTCAGGACTTCGAGGAGAAGGCCCTCGACCTCGACGTCCGCCTTGTCGGTCTCGTCGATCAGGAGCACCTTCGGCTCGCTGCCGCGGATGGCGGTGAGCAGCGGACGCGGGAGCAGGAACTCCTCGCTGAAGATGTCGGTGCGCGTCTCGTCCCACGACTCGTCGCGGCCCGCGGTGATGCGCAGGAGCTGTTTGGCGTGGTTCCACTCGTAGAGCGCGCGGGACTCGTCCACGCCCTCGTAGCACTGGAGCCGGACCAGGCGCGCGTCCGCGACCTCGGCGACGGCCTTGGCGAGCTCGGTCTTGCCGACGCCCGCGGGGCCCTCCACGAGCAGCGGTTTGCCCAGGCGGTCGGCGAGGAAGACGGTGGTGGCGACGGCCGTCGAGGCCAGATAGCCCGTCTCGGCGAGCCGCGTGGCGACATCGTCCACTGATGAGAAGAGCAACGGGGCCTCCGGCTTGTGCGGGTGAGATGCGATCGCTTTTCGGGCGTCGGGCAGAGCGGCTCCCGCCACTCGATCAGTCCGTCGGGCCCCTCCACAACGGTGCCGCCGCGTTTGCGTCGAACGTCACGTGGGCCCGCGTCGGTACCCGCTCACCCGCTGCGGTCTGCTGAGTCCGGTTCCGAGACCCACTTCAGTTCGTGGTCCCTTCTCGTATCCTTGCGGCATGAGGCGGACCTCCTTTGCCGACTGGCCCTGCTCCATCGCCCGCACCATGGACCTGCTCGGCGACTGGTGGACCCCGCTCGTGCTGCGCGAGGCGTTCTACGGGATCAAGCGGTTCGATGTCTTCCAGCAGGAGCTGGGCATCGCGCGCAACACCCTGACCGACCGGCTGCGCCGCCTCGTCGACGAGGGTCTCATGGAGAAGCGCGCTTACCAGAGCGAGCCGGTCCGCTACGACTACGTGCTCACCGAGAAGGGCCGCGACTTCTTCGGCGTGCTCGCCGTGATGAACAGCTGGGGCAACCGCTGGCTGAGCGGTGACGACGGGGCGCCGGTCGTCTTCGAGCACGACCGCTGCGGGCACGAGGGCGAGGCCGAGGTGGTCTGCGGTCACTGCAAGGAGCCGATGTCGGCCGCCGACACGCGTCCGCGCCTCGGCCCCGGCTACCCGGCGCGCCTTGCCGAACGGCCGGACATCCGGGAGCGCTTCAACCGCTGACTCCGGCTGACCTCCCTGTCACCCGCTGTCACTCACTGTCTTCCTCTGGCCGCCTCACCCTTGACGAGTGAGTCTATCTACGCAACTCTCATGGTCAGCCGCTACAGGAGCGATCACAGGCACGATCACAGGAACGATCACGGGATCGACTACAAGAACGACTGCAGAGAGGCGAACCACGATGGAGTGGACAGGCGCGCGCTACGCGGACAGGCCGACGGTCGAGGTGCGCACACGGATCGCCGCGTCACCGGAACGCGTGTGGGAGCTCGTCTCCGACATCGGCCTGATGCCCGCGCTGAGCACGGAACTCACGTCGGTCGAGTGGCTGGACGGGACGGCCCGGCCCGCGCTCGGCGCCCGGTTCACCGGCCACAGTGAGCATGCGTCGTTCGGAGCGTGGCAGACCACGTCGTACGTCGTCGAGTGCGAGGCCCCGCGCGTGTTCGCCTGGGCGGTCGAGGACCCCGAACAGCCCAGCGCCGTCTGGCGGTTCAGCCTCACCGCGACGGACGACGGCGGCACCGAGCTCACCCAGTGGATGCGGATGGGCCCTGGCCGCTCGGGTCTGTCGTACGCGATCGAGCGGATGCCGGAGAAGGAACAGAAGATCGTGTACGTACGGATGCGGGAGTTCGAGCAGAACATGGCGGCCACGCTGGAAGCGATCAAGAAACTGGCCGAGGGCGCCGCTCCCGCTGCTACCGCTGCTCAGGCCACTCCCGCCGCTTCAGCCGCTTCAGCCGCTCCCGGTTCCGGAGAGGTGGGCGCCTGATGCGCACGTCGACGACCATCGAGGCGTCCGGCGCGAACTGGCGGGAGACCGTCGACTTCGTCACCGAGGCCGAGAAGCTGGGGATGGACATCTGCTGGGTGGCCGAGGCCTGGGGCTCCGAAGCGCCGTCCCCGCTCGGCTACTTGGCCGCGCGCACGGAACGCATGCTGCTCGGCTCCGGCATCATCCAGCTCGCGACCCGGACCCCGGCGGCCATCGCCCGCGCGGCGATCACCCTCTCGAACATCTCCGACGGCCGCTTCCTCCTCGGGCTCGGCCCGTCGGGACCGCAGGTGATCGAAGGCCTGCACGGAGTGCCGTTCGCGCGGCCGCTCACCCGGATGCGGGAGACCGTGGAGATCGTCCGCCGGGCGGCCACCGGGGAGAAGATCTCGTACGAGGGACGGGAGTTCACGCTCCCGTTGCCCGGCGGCGAGGCGAAACCCATGCGCCTTTCCATGCGGGCCGAGCACGAACTCCCCGTCTACCTGGCCACCCTCTCGCCCAAGATGCTCCGCCTGACCGGCGAGATCGGCGACGGCTGGCTGGGCACGAGCTTCGTCCCCGAGGGCGCGAAGGAGGCCTACTTCGACCACCTCGACGCGGGTCTCACCGCCTCCGGCCGCACCCGCGGCGACCTGGACATCTGCCAGGGCGCCGAAGTGGCCTTCGCCGAGGACGAGGACGCGCTGCGCACGATGGTCGCGGCCCGGAAGAAGGAGCTCGCCTTCAGTCTGGGCGGCATGGGCTCCGCCACCACCAACTACTACAACAACGCCTACAGCAGGCAGGGTTGGGGCGATATCGCAGCCGAGGTCCACACCCGCTGGCAGTCGGGCGACCGCGACGGCGCCGCGTCCCTGATCACCGACGACATGGTCCTCGCCACCACCCTCATCGGCACCGAGGACATGGTCCGCGAGCGGCTGAGGGTGTGGCGTGACGCGGGGGTGGACACGGTCCGTTTCTACCCGGCGGGCGAGAGCCTGGAGGCGCGGCTCACGACGCTGGGACGGGCGATCGATCTTGTGCGCGATGTGGAGGGGCAGGGGAGTGCTCAGGCCGCTCCGGCGTCAGGCGCCACAGTGACGTGACCTCGGCGGCGCGGGCCGCGTGCAGGGGGTCCGTGGCGTCGGAGGCCCGGGGGTGGTCGGGCCGGGTGTCGATGCGGTCCGCGACGTGCAGGCCCGCCGCCGTGATGGCCGCGCGGAGTTCACCGGGAGCACGCAGACCCAGGTGCTCGGCCAGGTCCGACATGATCAGCCAGCCTTCGCCGCCGGGCAGCAGATGGGCGGCCAGGCCCGTCAGGAAGGCGTGGAGCATGCTGCCCTTGGGGTCGTACACGCCTTGCTCAAGCGCCGAGTTGGGCTTTGCGGGAAGCCAGGGGGGATTGCATACGACGAGGCCCGCGCGGCCCGGCGGGAAGAGCGTGTCGCCGCCTGTGATCTCCACCTGCCGGGTCAGGCCGAGTCGGCTCATGTTGGCGAGCGCGCAGGCCACCGCGCGGGGGTTGTTGTCGGTGGCCACGACGCGGCTCACACCTCGGTGGGCCAGGACCGCGGCGAGGACGCCGGTGCCGGTGCCCAGGTCGAAGGCGGGGCCGCCGTGCGACGCGGGGCGGGGCAGGGGTGCCCGCGCCACCAGGTCGACGTACTCGCCCCTGACCGGTGAGAACACCCCGTAGTGCGGGTGGATCCGGGCGCCGATCGCAGAGACGTCCACGCCCTTCGTACGCCACTGGTGCGCGCCCAGCACGCCGAGCAGCTCCCGCAGTGACACCACCGAGGGCGTCGGACCTTGCGGGCCGTACGCCTCCTCGCAGGCGGCCCGGACGTCCGGCGCCCTGCGCAGGGCGAGCGTGTGGTCCGCGCCCAGCGGCACGAGGAGCCTGCCGAGCACGCGGGCCCGGTGGCCACTGGCGCGGCGCTGGAGGTGGAAGGCCGCGTTCGCGGACGAGGTCTCCGATGGAACCGCGGGCGCCGTGCGGTCGATCCGGCGGCCGAGCGCCCGCAGCAGCTGGCGCGCCTGGTGGTAGTCGCCCTGCCAAAGGAGGGCGGTGCCTTCGCAGGTCAGGCGGTGGGCGGTGGACGCGTTCATGCGGTCGTCGGCGGGGACGACATGGCGGGGTGCCGGCATTCCGGTCTCGGATTGCCAGCGGGCGGTGTGTTCGCCGTCGCCGTCGATCCAGTGGATCCAGCGGGTCTCGGACACAAGTACTCCTCAGGGAGTGAACGTGCGGGGGCACGATCAGCGCTTCGACGAGGAGCGGGGGTGGTCCGGCTCAGGGCCGGGCCGGTCAGATGACGGGCCGGTCAGACCACAGGGCTATCAGATCACAGGCCGGTCAGGTCAGGTGGTGCGGCTCCCGCGTCGAAGCGCGGGAGGGGTCGCCGAGCACCAGGCCGGGCACCGTGCCGAGTGTCATGACGGACTCCTTGAGGAGGCGGGCGTCGAACAGACGCGCCGCGCGGAACAGTGAATCTCTCATGGGGAAACACAGCCGGGCAATCGATTTATCCGCCCTCGAAGCGACCACCCGCAGCGGGCCGACCAGCGGCCCCGAAGATCGTCAACCACCAGTCCAGAAAGGCCTGTTGGCTCCGGAGGCCCGCCGATCTAACCTGAGAGCCGCCTGAGGGGGAGACGAATGAGTGAAAGCGTCGAGCACACCCGGGACAGCAAACGGCGGGCTCCGGCCGGCAAGGGAGAGCGGCTCGCCGACTGGGCGGACGGCCGCCTCGGCATCCACACCCTGGCCAAGAGCCAGATGCGCAAGATCTTTCCGGATCACTGGTCCTTCATGTTCGGGGAGATCTGCCTCTACAGCTTCCTGATCCTGATCCTCACCGGGGTCTACCTGACGCTCTTCTTCGAGCCGAGCGGCTCCGAAGTCATCTACGACGGCGTCTACACGCCGCTCAAGGGCATCCAGATGACCCGGGCGTACGAGTCGACGGTCGACATCAGCATGGAGGTGCGCGGCGGTCTGCTGATCCGGCAGATCCACCACTGGGCCGCGCTCGTCTTCGTCGCCGCGATGCTCGTGCACATGATGCGGGTGTTCTTCACCGGCGCGTTCCGCAAGCCGCGTGAGCTCAACTGGGTCTTCGGCTGGACACTGCTGTTCCTCGGCCTCATCACCGGGCTCACCGGGTACTCGCTCCCCGACGACCTGCTCTCGGGCACCGGCATCCGCTTCGCGCAGGGCGCGATCCTGGCCATCCCGGTGGTGGGGACGTACATCTCCCTCTTCCTCTTCGGCGGAGAGTTCCCCGGCGACGCCATCATTCCGCGGCTCTTCAGCGCGCATGTGCTGCTGTTGCCGGGGATCATGCTGGGGCTCGTCGTCGCCCATCTGATCCTGGTCTTCTACCACAAGCACACGCAGTTCGCCGGGCCCGGGAAGACCGAGAAGAACGTGGTGGGCGCGCCCTTCATGCCCATCTACATAGCCAAGGCGGGCGGCTTCTTCTTCCTCGTCTTCGGCGTCCTCGCGACCATGGGTGCGGTCGCCACCATCAACCCCGTGTGGCTGATGGGCCCCTTCCGTCCCGACCTGGTCTCCACCGGCGCCCAACCCGACTGGTATCTGGGCTTCTCGGAGGGGCTCATCCGGGTGATGCCCAGCTGGGAGATCAACGTCTGGGGCCACACGCTCCAACTCGGCGTCTTCCTGCCGTTCTCGCTCTTCCCGCTGATCATGGCCGCGATCGGGGTCTATCCGTTCATCGAGGCCTGGGTCACCGGCGACAAGCGGGAGCACCACATCGCGGACCGGCCGCGCAACGCGCCCGTGCGCACCGGCCTCGGTGTGGCATGGCTGACGCTGTTCGGCGTGCTGATGGTCGGCGGCGGCAACGACCTGTGGGCCACGCACTTCCATCTCTCCATCAACGCGATCACGTGGTTCGTGCGGATCGCCTTCTTCGTCGCACCGGTGCTCGCGTTCTTCGTCGCGCACCGATGGTGCATGGGGTTGCAGCACCGCGACCGCGAGAAGGCGCTGCACGGCCGGGAGAGCGGCACGATCAAGCGGCTGCCGCACGGTGAGTACGTGGAAGTCCATGTGCCGCTCTCGCAGGGCGAGCTGTACACCCTGACCGCGCACGAGCAGCCCAAGCCGTACGAGATCGGTCCGGTGGTCGACGCGCACGGCGTGGCGCGCAAGGTCACCCGGGGCGAGAAGCTGCGGGCACGCCTCGGCCGTGCCATGTACGGTCCTTCGGCGCAGGTGCCCAAGGCGACTCCCGAGGAGTATCTGGAGATCCAGCAGAGCGGCGGGGACGGGCACCACTGAGGCACGCCCCCTCCTCGCCTCCGCTCCCACCCCGGCACCTACCGGACGTCGAAGGAAGCTGATCACGCCACGCGGCACAAGCGCTGCGGTTAGCCTCACGGAGTGACACAAGCACGCGAGAAGACACCGAAGTTGTACGCCATCAGTGATCTGCACGTCGCGTACGACGACAACCGCACGTTCCTCGAGTCCCTGCGCCCGGAGACCGACGAGGACTGGCTGATCGTCGCGGGGGACACCGCCGAGCGCATGGCCGACATCGAATGGGCGATGCGCACCCTCACCGAACGCTTCGCCAAGGTGGTGTGGACGCCGGGCAACCACGAACTGTGGACGCCCCGCGACGACCCCAACCAGCTGCGCGGCGAGGCCCGATACCGCCATCTCGTCGATCTGTGCCGCTCCTTGGGCGCCGCGACCCCCGAGGACCCCTACCCGGTGTGGCGCGGCGAGGGCGGCCCGGTGACCGTGGCGCCGCTGTTCCTGCTCTACGACTACACGTTCCGCCCCGCGGGCACGTACGCCAAGCGGGACGCCCTTGAGGCGGCTCACGAGGCGGGTGTCGTCTGCACCGACGAGATACTCCTGCACCCCGACCCCTACCTCGGCCGCGACGACTGGTGCCGCGCCCGCGTCGCGTTGACCGAGGAGATGCTCGCCCGGCGGACGCCCGACATCCCCACGGTCCTGATCAACCACTGGCCGCTGGTGCGCGACCCCACCCGGATCCTGCACTACCCGGAGTTCGCCCTGTGGTGCGGCACCGAGCTGACCGCCGACTGGCACGTGAAGTACGACGCGGCGGCCGTCGTCTACGGCCATCTGCACATCCCCCGCACCACCTGGCACGACGGAGTCCGCTTCCAGGAGGTCTCGGTCGGCTACCCGCGCGAGTGGCGCCGCGACCGGCATCCCGACCCGGGGGTCCGCCAGATCCTGCCGGAGCCGCGGGACGCCGGATAGTCCGGTATCGGTCTCTTGGCCGGTCGGCCTCGGGCGGACTCCCTCAGCCCCGCCCGAGACCGGCGGCGAGACCGAACTCCCTGAGCCAGTCGGGACGTACGGCCGCCATACCGAAACCCGACGGGGTCGGCAGCGGGCCGTGCGACAGGTCCTCCTCGCGGTAGCGGCGGCAGTCGCGGTGCCAGGTGTAGATGCCCGCCATCCAGTTCTCCAGCTCGCGCACATAGCCGTCGAGGATGTCCCGCGTCTCCTGCGGCAGGTCGAAGTCGTCGTACAGAACCGGAAGTTCGTGTGCTGCGACGTGCTGGAACTGGCTCAGCCGCGACTTCATCAGGTCGTCGATGATGCCGAGCGCCGTCGGATAGTCGCAGCCGAAGAAGTTCTGGACGACGAGGATGCCGTTGTGGATCTCGCCCTCGTACTCGATCTCCTTCTGGTACGAGAAGACGTCGTTCATCAGGGCCGAGTAGTCACCGGCCGCGTTCTCCAGGCTCCGCATGGGGCCCGTGCGGTAGATCTCCTGCGGGACCCGTGGGCCGTTGCCCAGGCGGCACAGGCTCATCGTCAGCGGGGCGCCGAAGGTGAGGCGGCGCATCTCGATGTAGTCGACGGGGTCGGGGATACGGTTCTGCGCCTGGTTGTCCAGCTCCCAGAGCCAGGCGGCCGTCATGACCTCGATGGCGCTGCGCAGCGTGCGACGCGCCTCCTCGACCATCGGCCCCGCCGTGCGCTCCCACAGATCGGCGAGGCCCCGCTCCAACGCGCTCGTCGGCACCGGCATGTCGGCCAGGTCCAGCGGCATGAAGAGTGAGAGCCGGTCGTTGCACAGCTTCGCCCCCGCGAGGTCGCGGGTCCTGCCGAAGACCACGGGGAAGTAGTCGTCCCCGTACGTCCCCCAGGTCAGCCACCGCGAGCTCAGGTCGAGGGCTTCGAGGTCCGCGTCAGGGTGGATGCCCGCGGAGCAGAGCGGGAAGTCGTAGCCGTACAGCTTGCGCGCGTTCCAGATGTCCGAACCGGGCACTCCGGCCTGAGGTCCGAGCATGCCCATCCGGTCGGCCCACTCCACGGTGCGGGGGCGGCACGCCGCCAGATGGGGCGAGAGACTCGTCTCGAACGGCAGGTCGAAGTCGGGCAGCAGGGAAGGACCCACCCGCTGGAAGGGGATGTGGGTGTGGCCGCGCAGCCGCTCGGCGCCCGTGGCGGCGATCAACGCCTTGATCCCGGCGGCCGACGTGCCGGGTCCGGTGGGTCCCGCGAGCGGCGAAGGGGTGGCCCCGCCCTTGTTCATGTAGCGACTGGACACCATGTGCCACTCGTGCCCGCCGGACTGCCAGTCCTGGAGGCCCTTGGTGTACGCGAGCACGTCCGCGCACTCCTTCGGGGGCAGCCCGGCCTCGGCGAAGAGCGGGGCCAGTTCGGTCAGGGCCGTGTTCTCGAACTGCTGCATCCGCGAGGTCAGGAGGTCGTTCACGGCGTCCGCCGCCTCCTGCGTCGTGCAGTGGAGGAACTTCTCCAGGACAAGCACGCCGTTGGAGAGTTCACCCTCCTCCTCGATCTCCCGCTGGTACGAGAAGAGGTCGTTGCGCAGGTGGACGGCGTCGGAGAACGACTCCTTGAGGACGCGCAGCGGCCTGGACCCGGCGACGGCCGCGGGGACCTCCGCACCCGTCGCATACTCGACGAGCCCCGCCGACCAGGGCGCGCCGCCCACCTTGCGGCGCATCTCGATGTACTCGACGGGGTTGGCGACCCGGCCCTCGTTGATGTTCGAGAGCTCCCACAGGGATTCGTTGAGCAGGTTCTCCGTGCTCTCGGCGAACCGCGCCCGCCAGTCCCGCGACATGTGCGGCACCGTCCGCGCCCACAGGTCGGCGAGACCCGCCTCGACCGGATTCGTCGGTTCCGGCACGGGCGCCGACAGATCCATCGGCATGAAGGCGGGCAGCCGGTCGAGGTAGGCCTTGCCGCCCGCACGGTCCTGGGTCCGCTTGAACAGTTCGAGGAAGTGGTCGTCGAAGAAGAACACCCACACATACCAGTCGGTGATCAGCGACAACGCGGGTGCGTCACAGTCGGGGTGGGTGTACGCGCACAGCAGCGCGTAGTCGTGGGCGTCCAGATCACGCTGCTCCCAGACGCCCGAACCCTCCAGCATCCCCATGCCACGCGCCCACTGCCTGGAGTGCTCCCTCGCCTCTTCCACATGGGGGTTGAGACTCGCGGGATGCGCCATGTAGAAGCTGGGCAGTTCGAAGGGCTGTGGCATGCGGCGTTCTCCTCGCGCGGTGGCTTTACGGGCAGCGGAGCGCTACCCACGTGGGAGAGGCCGATGCGATCATCGCGCCAGCGTCACACCATCGTGTGACGTCAGCGCACCGGTGCGCCGGGACCGAGCGGGATGCCGAGCGCCCACCAGGCGAGGAACAGCAGCGTCCAGGCCGCGGTCATCGCGACGGCGAGCGGCAGTGTGTACGAGGCGAGGGTGCCGAGCCCCGCCGACTTGCGGTACCGCTGCAGGAAGCCGAGCGCCATCACGAAGTAGGGGCTCATGGGCGTGATGGCCGTCGAACCGGAGTCGGCGATGCGGAAGAGCGCCTGCGTGGTCTCGGCCGGGACGTCCACGAGCATCAGCATCGGTACGAGGACGGGCGCGGCCAGGGCCCACATCGCGGACCCGCTGGTGACCATGACGTTCACGACGGTCAGGAGCAGCAGGACGAGCAGGAAGACGAACACGATCGGCAGCCGGCTGTGTTCGAGCGCCTCGGCAGCCTTGACGGCCAGGACGTCGCCGATGTGCGTCCAGTCGAAGTAGGCGAGGAACTGGGCGATCGCGAAGAACAGGACGAGCACCGGAGCCATCTGCTTGACGCCTTCGACCATCAGCTTCGGTACGTCACCCGGCTTGCTGATCGACCCGGAGCGGGCCCCGTAGACGGTGCCGACCAGCGCGAAGAGGAAGGCGACGATCGCCGCGATGCCGTCCAGGAGCGGCGACTCGACGATACTTCCGCCGTCGCCGCGCAGGGGAGAGGCGGCCGGTACGACGGCGGCGGTGAGGGCCGCGACGGCCACCAGGAAGGTGACGCCCGCCCGGCGCAGGGCGGAGCGCTCGCGGTCGCTGAGGCTGAGCGCGCCGAGGTCGTCGAGGTCGGCGTCCGGGTCCGCGTCGAGGTCGGGGCGCTTGCTCAGGACGAAGCGGGTCACGAGGGTGATGACGGCGGCGAGCAGGAGGGAGGAGGCGATGTTGAAGAACCAGTTGCTGAGCGGCGAGACGTACGCGTCGTCGCCGCCCGCGATCTTCGCGGCCGCCGTGGTGATCCCGGCGAAGATGGCGTCGTTCGGCGTCGGCACCGGGCTCGCGTCGTAGCCCGACGCGATGGAGGTGTAGGCGACGACGATGCCGAGGACGGGGGAGCGGCCCACGGCGCGGAAGGCGAGCCCGCCGAGCGGTACGAGGATGACGTAGGCGGCGGCCGACGCGACATGGGCCACCGTGCCCGCGAAGGCGACGGCGAAGACCACCCAGGACGCGGGCACGCGGGAGACGCCGACCCTCATCAACGCGGCCAGGAATCCGCTGCGTTCGGCGACCGCGACGCCCATGATGACCACGACGATGGTCGCCATCGGCGGGAACGCGGCGAAGTTCTCGATCATCGTCGACACGGCCATCGCGAGCCCGTCACCGCTGAGCAGGCTCTGTACGGCGACGTGCTTGCCGTCGCCGGGCGCGATGACGGAGACGTCGAACCCGGCGAGGACCGCGCTGATCACGGCGAGGATGCCGGAGAGGATCCAGAACAGCCAGAAGGGGTGCGGCAGCGCGTTGCCCGCGCGTTCGACGACGGCCATCGCGCGGACGGTGCGGGGCAGCGGCGGATCGGTGGAGGGTGGTGGGGGTGGTGCGTCCGGCAGGGCAGGGGGCGGGGAGGACATGGCGGCTCCGCGGGGATGGGTGGTGAGGGGTGGTGAAGAGGGGAGAGGGGCGAGAGGACGGGCGGCGCGGCTCAGCGCAGGTGGTGGCGGCGCAGGAAGCTCCAGAGGACCTCGTGGGCCTCGATGCTCTGCGTGGTGTAGCCGCCGCCGCTGTAGCTGTCGGCACCGGGCCAGGTGTGACCGCCGTCCGTGACGGCCACGTGCCGGACTTCGGCGCCGCTCGCGCAGCCGGTCCAGCGGGACTCGGTGATGTCGGGGACCGTGACCCGGTCCGGGGTACGGGTGCGGCAGCCGTTCCGGTCGGCCCAGGTGGTGAGCCAGTCATGGAGTGCGGGCAGGCCGCGGTCGGGGTCTCCGCCGTACGGGATGGTGGCGTCCCCCGTGCCGTGGAAGTCGATGACCGGGACCGGGCGCGCGGGGCGGCGGTTCTCGCCGGTACCGGGATAGAAGGCGCCGGCGACGGGGGCGATCGCGGCGATGCGGTCGGACATCCGGCAGGCGAGGAGCGCGGTGAACCCGGCGCCGTTGGACTTCCCGGTGGCGTACACGCGCCGGTCGTCCACGCAGAGGCGGGCCTGGAGGGAGTCGAGCAGATCACCGGTGAACGCCACGTCGTCCACGCCGGGCGCGGCGTACGGAGCGCCCTGCCACGCCTGCCGCTGCCCGTCACCGGTGCCGACGACACCTTCCGGGTACGCGATGATCGCGGGCAGCGACGACAGCTTGCTGAACTCCTCCGTGCCGCTGCCGGTGTTGCCCCGCCCGTGGAAGGCGAGGACGACGGGCCAGTCACGGGCGCCGGTGTACTCATCGGGCAGGTGGAGCTGGTAGGTCCGGGTCAGGCCTCCGCTGGTCAGGGTGTGCGGGGCGGTGGTGCCGGGAGGCTGCGGGGAGTCCTGGCGGCAGCCAAAGACACCTGGGGCGCCGTCGTGAGCGTACGAGGGTGAGGACAGGCCCACCCCCGCGAACAGGGCGAGACCGGCGATGACAGAGGCGGCCGTGCGGGGCAGTGCGCGTTTCAAGGCAGGCTCCTTCCGCCGACGGCGCGGGGCGCGGCCGGCTGATGGGGGGGGAGGGGGGCGAGGGAGGGACTGGGGAGGCGGTGGAAGAGATCGGTGACGGGGTGTCAGCCGGTGGCGTCCAGCCACTCCTTGG
Organism: Streptomyces sp. NPDC031274; assembly: GCF_055570235.1. Classification (NCBI taxonomy): domain Bacteria; kingdom Bacillati; phylum Actinomycetota; class Actinomycetes; order Kitasatosporales; family Streptomycetaceae; genus Streptomyces; species Streptomyces sp. NPDC031274. Next base: position 231,951 of record NZ_JBVIHP010000009.1, read on the forward strand.
CGAAGGTGACGATGCGGTGGACGGCGGCGTCGGCGATCGCGCGGCCGTCCTCGGGCGTGGCGCGGCGCGGATCGCCGAGTACGCCGTTGGGGCTGAGCCGGTCGTACGGCAGAGTCAGGGCGGGGTGGCCGCCGCGGCGTGCGACTCGGGAGAGCGGATCGAGGTCGTCCTGGGTGAGGGACCCCGGGGCGAGGCGGTCGCGGTGGACCAACTCCGGTGCCAAGTGGAGCATTTGAGCGGTCTCCGCCTCTCCGCTGTGCCCATGGACCTCGCTGGGCCGCATGGCCGCGACGGCGTCCGGGGCCAGTGAGGTCAGCGGCGTCCAGGCGAACCGCAGGCCGGGATGGGTGACGAGCAGGTCCTGCGCGACGGTGGTGAGCGTGGCGTTGTTGCCGCCGTGCCCGGTGATCACGAGCACGTTCCGCCAGCCGTGCCGGTGCAGGCTGTCGACGTAGTCACGGACGAGCGCGGCCAGCGTCCCCGTCGACAGGCTCACCGTGCCCGCGAAGGCCAGGTGGTGCGGCGAGACCCCGATGCCGAGCGTGGGCCCCACCACGGCACGTCCGGCCAGCTGCGAGGCGACCAGGTCGGCGACATGATCGGCCCGGATGGTGTCGGTGGCGAGCGGCATCCCGGGCCCGTGCTGCTCGAAGGCGCCCGCGGGGATGATGACGAGGGGGCTGGCGCGGACCGCTTCGGAGGCTTCGAGAGTGGTCATCTCGCCCAGGCGGTACGGGTGTTGGGGATGCTGGGGGCTCGCAGATCCCGTGTCACCGGAGGTCTGCGGACGCGGCGCTCCGGCGTGGACGGGGGTGTCGTTCATCGGGAGCCCTCTCCGGGGAAGTCCGCCGCCAGTACGGCGTCGCGGATCGACGTCAGATGTTCGCGGGTGAGGCGCTCCGCCGCCGTCGCGTCGCCGGACCTCACCGCCTCATAGATCTCCACGTGCTCGGCGTGGTCACGCTCGCGGTCGTTGTAGCGGTGCCGGATCTCCACCTGCTCGCGTGCCCGCACGTACAGCAGGGCTTCGACCGCCTCCCGGAGCAGCGTGTTGCCGCTGGCCGCCGCGAGCGCCACGTGGAAGTGCACGGACTGTCGCAGGGACTCCTCGGGCGGGAGCAGGGCGTTGCCCGCGGCGGAAGCCAACTGCTCGACCCCGTCCTTGACTTGGGAGCGCGCGGCGGCCGCTGCGATCGCCGGTTCCAGGACGAGGCGGGCCCCGACCAGTTCGAGGACCGATGCGCGGTCGCTGCGCGGCTGATGCGGGTTGGCGAGGAGCCTGCGGTCCACGCCAGGACCCACGTACGTCCCTGAACCGTGCCGGAACTCCACGACCCCGGTCGCCTCCAGCCTGCGCAGCGCCTCGCGCACGGTCGGCGTGGTGACCTCGAAGCGGCGGGCCAGCTCGCGGGACGAGGCCAGCGCGTCGCCGGGGGTGAGGTGCTCGGTGCGGATGATCTCGACTATGTCGTCCGCCAGGCGCTCGGACAGGGAGGGATGACTGCCGTAACTCATGAAGTGAATAAATCACTTGGTCTCTCGACCGGTCAATGGTCGCGACGGGATCGGTTCGCACGAGCGTCCCCACGCCCTCTTGTACATGGCATCTTTCTCGATCTAGCCTGCTCGCGATCAAGCGCTTCTGCCCGGACAACGTTGTCAAAACGGACACGCGTACGTGGACACGCACATCGACACGCGTGTCGATGTGCGTGTCGAGGGGAACTGCCTGTGATTCAGCCGTGGTTCACGGACGCCAAGCTCGGGATCTTTCTCCACTGGGGCGTCTACAGCGTCGACGGGGTCGCCGAGTCCTGGTCCTTCTTCGACGACCGGGTGCCCTACGACCGCTACATGGCGCAGCTCGACGGCTTCACCGCGTCCGCGTACGACCCCGAGGCCTGGGCCGATCTCTTCGTCCGCGCGGGCGCGCGCTACGCCGTCCTCACCGCCAAGCACCACGACGGGGTCGCCCTCTGGGACACGGCGGCGAACGACCTGTCCGTCGTCAAACGCACCCCCGCGGGCCGCGACCTCATCACCCCGTACGTCGCCGCCCTGCGCGCCCGGGACATCAAAGTCGGCCTGTACTACTCGCACCTGGACTGGTCGCACCCCGACTACGCCACCGTGCGCCCCGAAGGACAGGACCCCGCCGAGCGCGGCAACCGCTACTCGATGCCCGCCGTCGGCGAGGAATCAGAGGAGAGATGGGCGGATTTCCTCGCCTTCCACCGCGTACAAGTGCGGGAACTCATCGAGCGCTTCGAGCCGGACCTGCTGTGGTTCGACGGGGAGTGGGAGCGCAGTGCGGAGCAGTGGCGGATGGCGGAACTCGCCGAGGAGATCCGCGCGCTCTGTCCGCACACCGTCGTCAACGGCCGCCTCACCGGGCACGGCGACTACGCCACCCCCGAACAGGGCGTACCGATCGAACCCCCCGCACAGCCATGGGAGTTGTGCCTCACCGTCAACGACTCCTGGGGCTACCAGCCGCAGGACACCCACCACAAGTCACCGCGCCAGCTCGTCCGCATCTTCGTCGAGGCCATCGGAGGCGGCGGCAATCTGCTCCTCGACGTCGGCCCGAAGGAGGACGGCACGCTGCTCCCCGCACAGATCGAGCGCCTCGAAGCGCTGGGGGAGTGGACGTCTCGGCACGCCGACGCGGTCTACGGAACGGGACGCGGCCTTCCGCACGGCCACTTCTACGGCCCGTCGACGCTCTCCGCCGACCGCCGCACCCTGTATCTGTTCCTCTTCGACCGGCCCAACGAGTACGTGGTGCTGCGGGGCGTGCGCAACGCGGTGACGTCCGCCCGCGTGCTCGGCACGGACACCGTCGTCCGCCGCGAGCGGGTCGGCGGCCTCGGTGACGTACCGGGCTGGGAGTACGTCCATCTCACCGACGACCAGCTCGATCCGCTCTGCACGGTCATCGCCCTGGAACTCGACGGCGACCTCGACCTGTACGGCGCGCACACACGGGACTGACCTGCCTGTCCTCCTGTCCCCGCACCCCCATCCCGAAGTTCGGAGGCCCCATGCCCCGCACCACACGCGCTCTCAGGCCCGGGACGGCGCTCCTCGCGCTGGCCGTCCTCGCGATCCCCCTGGCGCCATCGGCCGCCGCCGCGCCTGTGCCGGCGCAGAAGGACACCGCGGCCCGCCGGCTTCCCGTCGTATCGCCGACCCCGCAGCACATGGCCCGTGCGGGCGACGACGTACCGCTCGCCCGGCGCGCCGAACTCGTCGTCGGGGGCGACACGGACGAGGCGGCCCGGCGTCGCGTCACCGAGACGCTGCGCGCCCATGGGGTGCGCGACATCGACGTACGCGCGAAGGCGTCGGGCCGTGCCCCGCTGACCGTTCTGCTCGGCCCGGCGGCCCGGCCCGACATCGCGAAGGCGCTCGGCGGGACGAAAGTGCCCGAGCAGGCGGAGGGGTACGCGCTGCGGGCGAAGCACCGCACCGTCGCGCTCGGCGGCAAGGACGCGACCGGGCAGTTCTACGCGGCGCAGACCCTCGGGCAGCTCGTCTCGCACGGTCGCATAGCGGGGGCGGCGGTCTCCGACTTCCCGTCCATGCCGCTGCGCGGCAGCATCGAAGGGTTCTACGGTCCGCCCTGGACCGAGGCCGAACGCCTCGACCAGCTGGACTTCCTGGGCGACACCAAGGCCAACACGTACGTCTACGCGCCCAAGGACGATCCCTACCACCGCGAGAAGTGGCGCGACCCCTATCCGGCGGAGAAGCTCACCGAACTCGGCAAGCTGATCGACCGCGCGAGCGCCAACCATGTGCGCTTCACGTTCGCGGTCTCGCCGGGCGGCTCCATCTGCTACTCGGACCCGGCGGACGTCAAGGCACTGACGGCGAAGCTCCAGGCGATGTACGACCTGGGGGTGCGGTCCTTCTCGGTCCCGCTCGACGACATCAGCTACACCAAGTGGAACTGTGAGGGCGACAAGGCGAAGTTCGGCGAGCCCGGCCGCGGCCCCGCGGCGAAGGCGCAGGTGGGGCTGCTCAACGCCATCCAGCGGGACTTCATCGCCAAGCACGAGGGAGCCAACCCGCTGCAAATGGTGCCCACGGAGTACGGGGACCTCACCGACACCGCGTACAAGCAGACGATGCGGGCGGAGCTCGACGGCGCCGTCGAGGTGATGTGGACGGGCACGGACGTGGTGCCGCCGGAGATCACCAACTCCCAGGCGGAGAAGGCAGCCGAGCTCTTCGGGCGGAAGGTGTTCGTCTGGGACAACTACCCCGTCAACGACTTCGCGCGTACGGCGGGCAGGCTGCTTCTCGCGCCCTACGACAAGCGTGAGCCCGGCCTGTCAGGGCACCTGAGCGGGATCGTGTCCAACCCGATGAACCAGGAAGGGGCCAGCAAACTGGCCGTCTTCACCATGAACGACTTCTCGTGGAACGACCGGGGCTACGAGCGGGCGCGGTCGGGGCGGCAGGCGGCGCTGTATCTCGCCGGGGGCGATCAGCGGGTCGCCGACGCGGTGCAGACGTTCGTGGACCTCAACCATGCGGCGCCGACCTTCGGTGAGTCGAACTGGCAGCCGCAGTCGCCCGTGCTCGGGCCGAAGCTGGACGCCTTCTGGAAGCGGTACGCGAGTGATCCCTCGGGGGCGGTGAGGGCGCTGCGGCCCACCGCCCGGGACATCGAGAAGGTCCCGGCGGTGCTGCGTGCGGGGGTGCCGGACACGCAGTTCCTCCACGACGCGAAGCAGTGGCTCGACGCAACGGAGCTGTGGGGTTCCTCGCTGGGGCACGGGCTCGCGGCACTGTCCGCCGCCCAGGAGGGGGACGACGCGGAGGCGACGCGGGAGCGTGCGGCGATGGAGTCCCTCGCGGGGCAGGCGCGGGCGATCTCCGTCGACCCGGCGGAGCACCATCAGCTGGGACCGGTGAAGATCGCCGACCCGTACCTGGACGAGTTCGTGAAGGGGGTCCAGGACAGGACCTAGCCGCTCGGCTCCGGACGGATCTTTCTCCCGCCCGCCGCCCGCCCTACCCACCTGCCCACCCACCCGTTTGCCCCGCGTCACAGGGGGGAGCGGGTGGGTGGGTTCGCGTTGTCCGCGTGTCCCTGTTGTCCGCCCGTCCGTGTTGTCCGCCCATCCGGGTTGTCCGCCCGTCCCGTCGGGCGTAGGTGTTGCAGTGACTGATACGTCAGTCAGGATCACAATTACTGGTTCTAGCAGCGGAAAGGTCGCTCCGCGGATTGCGATCAGCGCAACGTCCGGGTAGCGTGACCGCCCATGCAGCAAGACCCCGAGGTCGCGGACCGAGTCCGTAAAGTCATCGCCGATGCCGGTGCCACCCAGCGTGAATTCGCGCGCCGCATCGTGATGGACCCCTCCAAGCTCTCCCGCTCCCTGGGCGGCACCCGCCGCTTCACCGCGGCGGAGCTTGCCCGCATCGCGGACACCGGCGGCGTGGACGCGGGCTGGCTCCTGGGTGCTCAGGCGCAGATCCAGGGCCAGGCCCCGAACGTGACACCCCCGGCCCGCCGAGAGCGCACGGCCGCCGCCCCGGACGGCGGGCGCCCGCTGCAGATCGTCCGCGAGACCGTGCGGCTCGTGGCCGAGCGCGGCTTCCACGCCGTACGTGTCGCCGACATCGCGGAAGCCTGTGCCACCAGTACCGCCGCCATCCACTACCACTTCCCCGGCCGCGACGACCTCCTGGAGGCCGCCGTCCGCTGGTGCATGGACGAGGACACCGCCCGCCGCGCGGCCCGTATCGCCGACGCGGACGACGCGGCCGACGAGCTGCGCCAGCTGATCGAGCTCCAGACCCCCCGCACCCCGCAGCAGCGCTGGCAGTGGAGCGTCTGGCTCGACCTGTGGGCGGAGGCCGCCCGCTCCACCGCAGTCGGACGGCTGCACGCCGACTACTACCGGCAGTGGCGCGCGACCGTCGCCGACGTCGTACGGCGCGGTGTCGATCAGGGCGTGTTCCGCCTCGTCGATCCGCAGTCCGCCGCGCTCCGGCTCACCGCGCTCATCGACGGCCTCGCCACCCAGGTCCTCGCCTCCACGCCCGGCACGGACGGCACCACCCCCGACGACATGCACGAGGCGCTGCTCGTGTACGTCGACGCGACGCTCGCCGCGCCCCGCGGCGACGCGTAGACACTTTCAGAAGAACCCCAACACCCCACCCCCGAGGGAGAGTTCACCATGCCCGTGAACCAAGACGTCATCATCACCGCCGCCCTCACCGGCGCGGGCGACACCGTGCGCAAGAGTCCCCACGTCCCCGTCACCCCCGAGCAGATAGCCACCTCCGCGGTGGAGGCCGCCGAGGCCGGTGCCGCCGTCGTGCACATCCACGTGCGCGACCCCGAGACCGGCGACCCCTCGCGCGACCCCCGCCTGTACCGCGAGGTCGTCGAGCGCATCAAGGGGACCGGCACCGACGTCGTCATCAACCTCACCGCGGGCATGGGCGGCGACCTCGTCATCGACCCGGTCGAGCCGCTGAAGGAGCTCGGCGAGCTGCCCGGCACCGACCTCGTCGGCGGCCTGGACCGCCTGCCGCACGTCGAGGACCTGCTCCCCGACATCTGCACCCTGGACTGCGGCTCCCTCAACTTCGGGGACAACCTCTACATCTCCACGCCCGACATGCTCCGTCAGGGCGCCAAGCGCATCCAGGAGCTCGGCGTACGGCCCGAGTTGGAGATCTTCGACACCGGCCAGCTCTGGTTCGCCAAGCAGCTGCTCGCGGAAGGGCTGCTCGACAACCCCACCGTCTTCCAGCTCTGCATGGGCATCCCGTGGGGCGCCCCCGCCGACCCGGGCGTCCTGCAGGCCATGGTCAACATGCTCCCCGAAGGCGCCCAGTGGGCCAGCTTCGCGCTCGGCCGCATGCAGATGCCGTGGGTCGCGCAGTCCATCCTGCTCGGCGGTCAGGTCCGCGTCGGCCTGGAGGACAACCTCTACCTCGGCAAGGGCAACAAGGTCTCCAACGCCCAACTGGTGGAGCGCGCCGTGCAGATCACCGAGAACCTCGGCTCGCGCGTCGCCACGCCGGACGAGGCCCGCCAGAAGCTCGGCCTCAAGCCCCGCGCCTGAACTTCCCCCCACGACGAGTAGGACCCCTCCATGAGCGACATCACCACACCCCCCGCTCCGTGCGCCCCCGAGGACGTACGCCGTATCGCCTGCGTCGGCGCCGGAGTCATCGGCGGCGGCTGGGTGGCCCACTATCTCGCCCGCGGCTACGACGTAACCGCCTGGGACCCGGCCCCCGACGCCGAGCAGAAGCTCCGCCGCCTGGTCGACGCCGCCTGGCCCGCGCTGACGCAGCTCGGCCTCGCCGAAGGCGCGTCGCCGGACCGCCTCACCGTCACGCCGACCCTCCAAGAAGCAGTCGCCGACGCCCAGTTCGTGCAGGAGAGCGCGCCCGAGAAGCTGGAGCTCAAGCGCGATCTGCTGGCCCAGCTGGACGCCGCCGCTCCCGCCGGAGTCGTCATCGCCTCCTCCACCTCCGGCTACCCGATGACCGACATGCAGACCGAGGCCACCGACCCTGGCCGCCTCGTCGTCGGACATCCCTTCAACCCGCCGTACCTGATCCCGCTCGTCGAGGTGGTCGGCGGCGACAGGACGGCCCCGCACGCGGTCACTTGGGCCTCGCGCTTCTACGAGGTCGCGGGCAAGTCCGTGATCACCATGGCGAGCGAGGTCCCCGGCTTCATAGCCAACCGACTCCAGGAAGCCCTCTGGCGCGAGGCCCTGCACATGGTCGCCAACGGCGAGGCCACGGTGAAGGAGATCGACGACTCGATCACCGAAGGCCCCGGCCTGCGCTGGGCGTTCATGGGCCCCATGCTCACCTTCGCGCTCGCGGGCGGCGAGGGCGGCATGGCCCACATGCTCGACCACTTCGGCCCGTCCCTGAAGTCGCCGTGGACGCGCCTGGAGGCACCCGAGCTCGACAAGGAGCTGTACGACGCCGTGGTCGCCGGATGCGACGACGCGGCGGACGGACGGTCCATCGCCGACCTGGTGGCCGAGCGCGATCAGGGGGTCATCGACGTACTGCGGGCGACGGGTCGCCTGCCGCAGCAGCGCACAAAGGAGGAAACGAAGTGAGCGAGTCCACGCCTGCCGAGACCCTGCCTGCCGGGCCCCTGTCTACCGAGCCTCTGTCCACCGGGCCCCTGTCCACCGGGCCCCTGCCGCTCCTGCGCCGGACCGTCCGTCCCGAGTGGATCGACTACAACGGCCACATGAGCGAGGCGTTCTACGTCCTCGTCTTCGGCTACGCCACCGACGCCATGATGATCGAGACCGGCCTGCACGCGGGATACCGCGAGTCCACCGGCTGCTCGCTCTACACGGTCGAGGCGCACATCCGCTACCTCGACGACGTCGCGGAGGGCTCCCACCTCGCCGTCCGCACCCGCATCCTGGGCGCGGACGCCAAGAAGGCCCGCTTCACCCACGAGCTGTACGTGGTCGAGGAGCCTGACGCGCAGATCGCGCCGGAAGCCACCCCCGTGGCGACCACCGAACTCCTCGCCATCCACGTCGACCAGAACGCGGGCCGCTCGGCCCCCTTCCCGGACACGATCCGCGAACACCTGACATCCCTGACGGAAAACACCCCGCAGTGGGCGGGCCGAGCCATCGGCGCCGTACCCCGCCAGCCGTAGAGGCACGTCCGCCCAGCTGCTCAGTCGCTCAGCTGTCGCAGCCGACGCCGTCCCCGTCACGGTCGAGGTGAGGTGCGTAGCCGGGTTCACCACGGTGAATGGGCGCGGCTCCCGCGGCACGGGCCTCACTGCAGTTCCCGTAGGAGACGCTGCCGCCTCCGCCGGTGCTGGAGCCGTCGTCACCCGAGCCGGGATCGGCCGCTTCCGGCTGGGCGGTCACGGTGGCTTTCACCGTCTTCGTGGTCTTGACGGTCTTGGTGACGGTGGGGGCGGGCTTCGGCTTCGCCGTCTCGGTCGCTGTCGCCGTCGCTGTCGCCGTGACGGTCGGCGTCGGGCCCGCGCCTTTGGAGTCGGCCTTCGCCTTGGTGCTGCCGTCGTCCCCGAGACCGGCACCGAGGCCTATGCAGAAGGTGAGAACGAGCGCAGGGAGCACGAAGCGTTTACGTGCCCACTTGGGAGCGCGCCTCGGTGCCGACGGCGGCGCGGGATATGGATTGGCCATGGTGCCCCCCTTGGTGCGGGAAAGGGGCATGACGCTAGTCCCGCAATGTCCGGATGTGAAGGTGCTCTGTGTGAGTGGTGATGTATCCGTGACCAACAGTGCAGCGGGCCAATACAGCTAGCGCTCCAGTTCCTTGTGGGCGGTTTCCGGGAGCCTGAGATACACCGCTGAAGACGCGAGGCAGAGCACGGCCACGTACCAGGGGAAGAGGCCCGGGTTGCCGATTTCCTTGAACAGGGTGCCCATGTACGGGGCCGTGCCGCCGAACAGCGCGACGGTGAGGGAGTACGGGAAGCCGATTCCCGCGGCCCGTACGCGTGCGGGGAACACCTCCGCGTTCACGGCAGCCGAGATCGACGTGAAGCCGGTGAGCAGCACCATGCCCGCGCACTGCACCATCAGGAGCGAGCCGAACGAGCCGTTCAGGGAGCGAAGCAGCGGCACGCTCAGGACGGCGAAGCCGATTCCGAAGAAGAGCAGGAGCGGCCTGCGGCCGAAACGGTCGGAGAGCAGTCCGCCGACCGGCTGGAGCAGGGCGAAGAACGCGAGCGAGAGGGTGCCGGACAGCAGGGCCTGGCTCTTGCTGATGTCCGTGTTGAGCTCCGCGTACGTCGGAAGGTACGACGTCCACGTGTAGTACGCGATCGTGCCGCCGGCCGTGATGCCGCAGATCAGCAGGGACTGGCGCGGATACTTGCGCAGGGCGTCGAAGAGACCGGGGCGTTCGGACGGGTCCTGGGGTGCCTGATGGGTCTCGTACGCGCCCTGCCTGATCCAGAAGCCGACCAGGCTGAGCGCCGCGCCGATGAAGAAGGGCAGCCGCCAGCCCCAGCCGTCCATCTGCCCGTCGGAGAGCGTGCCGACGAGCAGGGCCGCGACGCCGGACGCCGCGAGCTGGCCCGCGCTCGTCGACACGTACTGGAAGCTGGAGAAGAGGCCGCGCCGTCCTGGCCCCGCGGACTCGACGAGGAAGGTCGTCGACGCCGCGAACTCACCGCCCACCGAGAGCCCCTGGAGCAGCCGCGCCAGGACGAGCACGACCGGCGCGAGCACCCCCACGGACGCGTACGTCGGCGTCAGGCCGACCAGCAGGCTGCTGCCGCCCATCAGCAGGATGGTGACCGTGAGCGCGGCACGCCGCCCGCGCCGGTCGGCGACCGTGCCCATGAGCAGTCCGCCGACCGGACGCATGAAGAAGCCGACGGCGAAGACGGCGAACGTGGAGAGCAGCGGTACGAGGGAGTTGTCCGCGCTCTTGGGGAAGACCTGGTCGGCGATGTACGTCGCGAGGAACGTGTACGCGTACCAGTCGTACCACTCCACGGCGTTGCCGACGGAGGCGGCGAGGAGCTGGCGGACCCGTTGGGCTGGGCGGGTGGCGGTCGTGGTGGTGTCTGTCATGATCCTGTCCCGTTCCCAGGAACGCCCCTGTTCACGCACGCCTTCGCGCAGTCGATACCGTGCCGTCCTCCGCTCCACCACGCCGGAGTCGGCCGACTCCGGAGTGCGGTGCGGGCGTCGTATCCGCCATCTGTTCCGGCAGAATCTGATCGCTTGGCCCACGGACCATAGCGCTCGGCACGTCCCGCGAGGCGACACCGGCACGGAACTTCCGCACGATCCCGTTCAGGACCCTGCGGTCCTCCAGCCGCTTCCGCCCCCCACGACGACTCGGGCAGCAACGGCCGGACGAACTCCCACTCCACTGCGGAGAGTTCATGGCGACGTATCACGCAACCATGATCCAACAGTAATGATCATTTGAAGACGCGGCCTAGTCCCAGCCGCCGGTGACGCCTCCATTGAGCTGCGCGGTGCAGATGTTGTAGCCGCCCGACGCGTGCCCCTTCTTTGGCCGGCCGCCGTCCACAGTCACCGAGCAGTTGATGTCGCCGCCGCCCGTCAGCTGCGCCGACACGTGGTAGTAGAGCGCCTCCGAGTCCAGCTTCAGCGTCTTCGTCATCGGCAGGCCCGACCCCTGACGGCTGTCACTGTCGCTGCCGTAAGTGACGTCGACTCCGGAGGGGGCGGAACCCCACACCTTGAACACAACCTTCCCCGCGGGCGCTTCATCCTCGGCTGGCTTCTCGGAAGCCTTCGGCTTCGGCTTCGGCGTCTTGGTGACGGTCTTCGTCGGCTGTGGCTTCGCCTTCGCCTTGGCCTCCTTCGCGGGGGCCGTCTTGGTCACGGTGAGGGTCGGCTGTGGCTTCGCATCGGTGCTCGTCTTCTTCTGCTGCTCGCCGCCGGCGGAGCCGATGCCCACCCCGATGAGGAGGATGATGACGGCGGCAGGGATCGCGATGCGTTTCCGCGCCCACTTCGGCCGGGCCGCCGGTGCGGGCGTCGGCCCTGCGGGCGGCGGCTGGTACGGCGGCGGCTGATTGTTCGACATGTGGCCCCCCACGTGTTTCCCGAGAGATGACCATATCGGGGGAACCGGGCGATTGGCGTTACTTGCGCGACTTAAGAGATGAAACTGTGACGGGACGATGAATTTTCAATGACACGCACCCCGCCCGCGGATGAGAGCGGGGTGCGGTGCTGTCGATAGGGTTCAGGGAGGCCCCCGCCTGTCAACGGCAGGCGGGGGCTTCTTACTTCTCGGTATGAAGTCAAGCTGGCAAGTCCAGGCTTGGCGTCAAGGGGTCACGTCAGGACCGTTTTGTTGGTAGCGCGTAACGTCGGGTTATGCGTGAGGACTTCGGTACCGTTTGAGGGTATAGACACAGCCATGCCTCCGCTCCTGCTGCTTGATGTGGATGGCCCTCTGAACCCTTGGATGGCCAAACCGTCCCGCCGTCCCGATGGCTACCGCACGCACCGAATGCGCCCGAGTGGATGGGAGCAGCCGTACCAGAAGCCCTTGCGGGTCTGGCTGAACCACGAACACGGGGCGGCGTTGCTGTCGCTGCCGTTCTCTCTCGTCTGGGCGACGACCTGGGGCCACGAGGCCAACGAGTGGATAGGCCCGCACCTCGGGCTGCCAGAGCTACCGGTCATCACTTGGCCGGACGAGAAGCCTCCATCGAGTCTCTGGAAGTCGCCGCCTGCGGTGCACTGGAAAACTGAGACCATCGTCCAGTACGCGGACGGGCGTCCCTTCGCCTGGGTGGACGACGAAATCACTGATCTTGATCGGGAGTTCGTCGCCCAGAACCACGTCGGGTCAGCTCTGCTGCACCACGTCGACCCGCGTCTCGGCCTGCTGGCCGAGGACTTCGCGACGTTGAACGCATGGGCGACGCGGCTCTCTGAGGGGGCGGCGTGATGGACCTGCCCATCGTCCCAAGGGCCGGGCAGTCGATAGCTCTGCCCGGCGCGGACCTCTTCGAGACCGTCCGTCAGAAACTCATCGAAGATCTCGGCATGGTGCAGGTGGAGCGGCGAGGGCAGGAGCGCAGCTACCGGCCCCGCGCCGAACTCCACGCCGAAGCCGTCGATTCGCAGACCTTTGTGATGATCCTCGACGGGCTCTCCTCCACGCGACGCGGCAGCCTCAGCACCAAGCGCCCTACGCCGACGCGGGAAGTCAAAAGATGCGGTTCAAGGGCTAGATGACACGGTCGAAGGCTGAACTCGCCGGTCGGCTATGAGCTGTTGGACAGTGCCAGTCGTACCACTCCACGGCGTTACCGACGGAGGCGGCGAGGAGCTGGCGGACCCGTTGGGCTGGGCGGGTGGCGGTCGTGGTGGTGTCTGTCATGATCCTGTCCCGTTCCCAGGAACGCCCCTGTTCACGCACAGGTGGGGACCTCTTCATCGCGGTGAGTGCGAACCCCTGCGGGCACATCCACCTTGTCGCGGCGCATCGGAAAATCAGATCGCCTGCAACGGAAACATCTGTTGGACAGAATTCATGCCGCGTTCAAGGATGGCTCGCACGGCAGCACAGTCAACGCGACACCGGGATGAACTGCCGCCTGAGTGGAGGATGAAGTGCCGAGCGAAGAAACCGAAGTAGTCGTCGTCGGAGCCGGCCAGGCGGGCGTGGCGGCCAGTGAGCACCTCGGTGCTCACGGAGTGCCGCACGTCGTCCTTGAGCGGCACCGCATAGCCGAGCGGTGGCGCTCGGAGCGGTGGGACTCCCTGGTCGCGAACGGGCCCGCGTGGCACGACCGTTTCCCCGGCCTCGAGTTCACCGACGTCGACCCCGACGGCTTCGCCTCGAAGGAGCAGGTCGCGGAGTACTTCGCCGCGTACGCCGAGAAGATCGGTGCCCCGGTCCGCTGCGGCGTCGAGGTGACCGATGTGCGGCGGCACACCGGCCGACCGGGATTCCGGGTGGAGACGTCGCAGGGCTCGATCGACGCGCGGTTCGTCGTGGTGGCGACCGGGGCGTTCCAGCGGCCGGTGTTCCCGCCCATCGTCCCGGACGGCGCCGTCCCCGTGCAGATCCACTCCAGTGGTTACCGCAATCCGGAGCAGCTGCCCGAAGGGTCGGTCCTGGTGGTCGGGGCCGGTTCCTCGGGGGTGCAGATAGCCGACGAGTTGCGCCGCTCCGGTCGCCGGGTCTTCCTCTCCGTCGGTCCGCACGACCGTCCTCCGCGCGAGTACCGCGGGCGTGACTTCTGCTGGTGGCTGGGGGTGCTCGGGCTCTGGGACGCGGAGACGCCTCCGCAGGGTGCCGAGCACGTCACCATCGCGGTCAGCGGCGCACGCGGCGGCCACACCGTGGACTTCCGTGCCCTGGCCGCCGACGGCATCGAGCTGCTCGGGATGACCGCGTCCTACGACGACGGCGTACTGAGCTTCGCGCCCGACCTCGCCACGAACATCGCGCTCGGCGACGAGAAGTACCTCGGGCTGCTCCGGGCGGCCGACGCGTACGTCGAGCGCAACGGTCTCGACCTGCCCGAGGAGCCGCAGGCCCATGTCCTCGGGCCGGACCCGGCCAGCGTGACCGACCCCCGGCTGGAACTGGACCTGGCCGAGGCCGGTGTCACCTCGATCGTCTGGGCGACGGGCTTCGCCACCGATTACGGCTGGCTCGACGTCGACGCCTTCGACGACAAGGGCCGCCCGCAGCAGCGGCGCGGAATCTCCTCCGAGCCCGGCGTCTACTTCCTTGGCCTGCCCTGGCTGTCCCGCCGCGGATCCAGCTTCATCTGGGGTGTCTGGCACGACGCCCGGTACGTCGCCGACCACATCGAGACCCGGCGGGGCTACCTCGCGTACGGCACCACCGACCGGCCCGGCATCGCGTCGGCCGCCCCCACCACCTGAGGAGCAGACGATGACCTCCACGCACCAGGGCCGGGCTCCCCGCGCCAAGGCCCCGATCGTCGCCGGCGGGCACACCCGGATCCGTCCGTTCAACACCCGCGACACCTATCCCGAGCAGAACCTCGACAACGACCTCTGCCAGGCCGTCGTCGCCGGCCACACGGTGTACGTCCGGGGCCAGATCGGCCAGGACCTCGACACCAGTGAGTCCGTGGGCATCGGCGACGTCGAGGCGCAGGCCGAACAGGCCATGGCGAACATCAAGATGCTGCTCGAAGAGGCGGGCGGCCGGATGGAACACCTGGTCAAACTGACCATCTATCTGGTCGACCCGCGCTACCGCGAGGCGGTGTACCGCACGGTGGGCCGCTGGACCAGGGGCGTCCACCCGATCTCCACCGGCATCGTGGTGTCCGCCCTCGCCCGACCGGAGTGGCTGTGCGAGATCGACGCGATCGCCGTACTTCCGGAGATCGCCGTACTTTCCGAGGGGGAGCGGGCATGACGTTCTCCCTGGTGGTCCGGGACGGCGAGCGGTTCGGCATCGCGGCCAGCTCGTCGAGTCCGGCCGTCGCCGCCCGGGTCGTCCATCTGCGCCCCGGCGTCGGCGCAGCGACGTCGCAGAACATCACCGACCCCATGCTCGGCACCAGCCTGCTGGAAAGCCTGACGGACCACGGCGACGCCGAACGCGCCCTGGCCGATGTCACCGGCGCCGCGGCGCACAAGGAGACCATCGACTACCGGCAGTTGACCGTCCTCGGCCGGTCAGGGCCGGGAGTCGCCTTCAGCGGTCCGCACACCCTGGGCACGTTCGCCTCCGCCACCGCGGACGGCGCCGTCGCCGCAGGCAACATGCTGTCCGGCGAGCACATCCCCGGCATACTCCTCGACGCGTACGCCGCCGCCACCGGGGAGCTTGAGGAGCGGCTGCTCACCGCGATGAAGGCCGCCGTCGCGGCCGGCGGCGAGCAGGGGCCGGTGTACTCCGCCGGGATGGCGGTCGTCGCGGACGTCGGCTGGCGGGTCACCGACCTGCGGGTCGACTGGGCCGAGGACCCCCTGGACCGACTCGGTGACCTGCTCGACATCTGGCTGCCGCAACGGGACGACTACGTGCGGCGCGGACTCGACCCCGCCACCTCTCCCTCGTACGGCGTTCCGGGAGACCTGTGATGGGGACGATGAAGGAGGCGGCACGGCACGCGGTCGACCGGCACGCCGAGGAACTGATCGGCCTCTCCGAGCGGCTGCACGCCGACCCGGAGACCGCCTGGCAGGAACACCGGGCCGCCGCGGCCGTACCGGAACTCCTCGACCGCGCCGGATTCGACGTCACCTCGTCCTACCTGGGCCTGGACACCGCGTTCCACGCCCGGTTCGGCAGCGGGCCCGTGCGGATCGCGCTGTGCGCTGAGTACGACGCGCTGCCCGGCCTCGGTCACGCGTGCGGCCACAACCTCATCGCGGCGAGCTCGGTCGGCGCGGCCCTGGGCCTCGCCGCCGTCGCCGACGACGCCGGACTCACGGTGGAGGTCTACGGCACCCCGGCCGAGGAGGGCGGCGGCGGCAAGATCGAGATGCTCGACCGGGGCGCCTTCACCGGCGTGGATCTCGCGATGATGGTGCACCCGGCGCCCGTCGACGTCGCCGAGGCCCGCCCGTTCGCGGTCAGCCACTCCAAGATCTCCTACACCGGGAAGTCCGCGCACGCCGCCGCCTACCCGGAGGCCGGGATCAACGCGGCCGACGCCTTCACCGTGGCCCAGGTCGCCATCGGGCTGCTGCGCCAGCAGCTGCCGGGCTCGGCGCGTGTGCACGGTGTGGTGACGCACGCCGGGGACGCCCCGAACGCCATCCCGGAACGGGCGGGCGGACGGTGGTACGTCCGTGCCGAGACGCTCGCCGAACTGGCCGAGCTCGAACCGCGCGTCATGCGGGCCTTCGAGGCGGGAGCCCTCGCCACCGGCTGCGACCTGGAGATCGAGCCGGAGAGCAAGCCCTACGCGGAGTTCTGCACGGACGAGAGAGCCCTCGGGCACTACCGGGCCAACGCCCTCGCCCTGGGCCGGGAGTTCGCGCCACCCGGCCAGGCGGCGCGCATGAACCGTGCCTCCACCGACATGGGCAACGTCTCGCAGGTCGTATCGGCGATCCACCCGTACATCGGCGTCGGCTCCCTGCCCGCCACCAACCACCAGCACGAGTTCGCCGCCCACTGCGTGGGCGGCACCGCCGAGCGGGCCCTGCTCGACGGCGCGGTCGCGCTGGCCTGGACGGGCGTGGACCGGAGCGCACCCCCGACCGACCTGCCCGCACCCTGACGACACGACATCGGCGGCACCCGCACAGCTCCGGCTTCGGAACCCCTTTCCCCCTAGGAGGCGCGTATGCCCACGCGTGAAAGCAGTGCCACGACCACCGAGGCCGAGCCGGCCACCGACGTGGTCGCACTGCGCAGGAGTGTCGCCGCGGGAGCCGTAGGCGTGTTCGTGCACTGGTTCGACTGGGCTGCCTACGCCTATCTCGCCGGCACCGTCGCGACCGTGTTCTTCCCCGCCGACGACAAGACGACCGGACTGCTCGCCGTGTTCGGCGTGTTCGCCGTCTCGTTCGGCATCCGGCCCATCGGCGCCCTGGTCTTCGGACCGCTCGGCGACCGGATCGGCCGCAAGCGCACCCTGTCACTGGTCATCTTCATGATGTCGGGCGCGACCCTGACCATAGGTCTGCTTCCCGGCTACGACTCGATCGGCATCGCCGCCCCGGTACTCCTGGTGGTGCTGCGCCTGATCCAGGGCTTCGCCGCGGGCGGCGAGTTCGGCAGCGCGGCCAGCTTCCTCGCCGAGAGCGCGCCACGGCGCCGGCGCGGATTCGGCGTGAGCTGGCTGGAGGTCGGCTCCCTGCTCGGCTTCCTCGCGGGCTCGTTCGTCTTCCTCCTCCTGTCCTCCGCACTCGACGAGAGCCAACTCATCGCCTGGGGCTGGCGCGTCCCCTTCCTGATCGCCGCGCCCCTCGGCGTCATCGGCTTCATCATCCGCAGCAAGATCGAGGACACCCCGGAGTACCGGGCGCTCGAAGCCAAC
Organism: Streptomyces sp. NPDC031274; assembly: GCF_055570235.1. NCBI lineage: Bacteria > Bacillati > Actinomycetota > Actinomycetes > Kitasatosporales > Streptomycetaceae > Streptomyces > Streptomyces sp. NPDC031274. The sequence continues at coordinate 249,445 of NZ_JBVIHP010000009.1, forward strand.
GACACCGTTCCGACCAGCCCCGCCCGGGAACTGCTCCGCTCCCACAAGAGGGAACTGCTCCAGGCGGCGGGCCTGATGGCGGCCATGCACGTGCCCTTCTACGCCGTGCTGACCTACCTCGTCACCTACGAGACCGACCACCTGGGCCACTCGGACGGCAACGCGGCCCTGCTGTCCACCGCCATCTCGCTGATGGGTCTCGCGCTCGTGCCGCTGTTCGGCGCGCTCTCCGACCGGGTGGGACGCAAGCCGGTGTTCATCGGGGCGACGGCGGCCCTGTTCATCCTGTCCACCCCGGCCTTCCTCCTGATGCGGACCGGACTCGTGGGTACCTGGATCGCCGGTCTGACGCTCGGCGTGATCCTGGCGGCGATCCTCGGCACCTACGCGGTCTGGTCGGCGGAGATCTTCCCCACCCGCACACGCCAGAGCGGTCTTTCCGTCGCGTACAACATCACCGCGGCGCTGTTCGCCGGGACCGTGCCCTACCTGATGACCGTGCTCATCTCCGCGACGGGCAGCACGTTGGTGCCGGGCCCGTATCTGATGGTGTTCGCCGTGGGCGGCCTGGTCGCCGCCCTGACCCTGAAGGAGACCGTCGGCACGACGCTGTTGCGCCCCGAGGACGTCTCCGACGCGCCCGCCGAGCGGGTGTAGGCGGCAACGCCGCATAGGGTCGGCGCAGACACGGTTCACCGGGCGCAAGGTTCTCGCATGACGTCACCGCTGGGTTTCACCCTCGTTCAGCTGCGCTACTTCCTCGTGGCCGCCGAGCGCGGCTCCATGACAGAGGCGTCGGCCGAGCTGCACATCGCCCAGTCGGCCGTCTCCGCCGCCGTCTACAACCTGGAGCAGGACCTGCAGGTGCAGCTCTTCATCCGGCGACGGGGCCGGGGCCTGACCCTGACACCCGCCGGGGAGCGGCTCCAGCAGCAGGCGCGGGACCTGTTGGCGCGTGCCCGCGAGGTCGAGCAGGAGGCCCGAGGTGACGGGGAGACCCTCTCCGGGCCGGTTGCCGTCGGCTGCTTCGTGACGTTGGCCCCGTACTATCTGCCGCCCCTGTTCACCGAGTTCACCCGGCGCCATCCCGGCATAGAGATCGACGTGGTGGAGGCGGAGACGGACCAGCTCGTCCAGGCCCTCGCGGCGGGACGCATCGACTTCGCCCTCACTTATGGCCTCGGTCTGTCGTCCGAGCCGGACCTGCACAGCGAGACGATCGCCCGCGCTCCGGCCTACGTCATCGTCTCGGCCGACCACCCGCTGGCCGGGCAGGGCAGTGTGGAACTGGCCGAGCTGTCCGCCGAGCCGCTGGTCCTGCTCGACCTCCCGCACAGCCGCGACTACTTCCACGCGCTGGTGGCCGCGACCGGCACCGCACCCGACGTCCGGTACCGCACCCGCAGCTACGAGACCGTGCGCTCGCTCGTGGCACGAGGACTCGGGTATTCCGTGCTCAACCAGCGGCCGGCGACCAGCCAGACCTACGGCGGCGGAGAGGTCGCGGAACTCCTGCTGCGGGACGGTGGACCGCCGCTGGAAGTCAAGATCGTCTCCATGGGCGGTGTGGCGCAGAGCGCCCGGGCCCGAGCGGTGATGACCCTGCTGCGCGAGATCGCCGCCCGGCCCAGGGAGGCCTGAGCCGAGCGAGAAGACACCGGTCGCGGCGCGGGGATCGAGGGCGGTGGGGTCCTGCGTGGTGCCGGGCAGGTGAGCCTGTCGTGGTCCACCGCCGTGGTCAGCCCGTCGTGGTCAGCCTGTCGTCGGCCGGTACGAGTAGACCGATGTCGTCACCAGGCACGGCACCGGCGGTACGACCTCCACGCGGAGCGTGCGCCGCGCCGCGTCGTAGTCGACGCCCTCCGTCTCGAACGTGCCGGAGCAGATGCTCCGTTGCGGGGCGGCGAACAGGCTCGTGACCTTGCCCGTGACCTGCTTCCCGTCGAGCGCGTGCGCCAGGTCCACCTGGAGCACGGGGCGGTCCTCCGGCCACAGCTCCTTCGACGCGTCGTTGGACGCGCACACGAGGCGGGTGTCGGAGACGAAGTCGCAGCCCTGGATGTCGCGCACCGGCTTGTCCAGCGAGATCTGACCGGCCTGGGGGAGCGCGCCGCCGGTGGGCGGGGTCGAGGAGTTGAGGAGCGGGGCGGGGAAGACCTGGAGGCGGTTCTGGTCGCCCCATTCGCCCGACACCAGCCACTGCTTGTCCGGCGAGACGGCCGCGAAGGAGTTGTTGAGCTTCTCGCCCGCGTCGAGCTTGTGCTCGTAGAGGTAGCGCTTGTCGCCGGGTGTCGTCACGGCGAACATCTTCGACTTCGCGTCGTCGCCGCCCTGGTAGGCGTCGACGGTGTGGCCGTCGGCTATGTCCGGGTCGCCGACATGGGTCCAGCCCTTGATCCGCAGGTCGAGCGGGACCGAGGCGAGACCCCGGTAGAGGAGGCTGCCGTCGGCGCGGCTCGCCAGTCCCTGGCTGCCGGTGAGGGAGTCGACCGTCGAGACGCCGGACTCCTGCCAGCCGCCCGGGGATCTCGGAGCGGTGTCGGCCTGGGCGCCGACGCCGGTCGCCACCGTCAGCGCGAGGGCGCCGAGCAGGGCGGCGGACGCCTTCGCGGATGTCTTGAGGGGTGTCATCTGTGCGCTACCTCCGTGGGGGGTCGATCGCTGCCGGGCCATCGTACGTAACGTGACCTCTGTCGATGGGTGAGTTCTGACAGGTCGACAGGTGTGCGTGAGCCGGACGCCAGGTGTTCCGACAGAAGGTGGTTGAGACATGAAGCTGGTCATTCTCGGTGGCGGCGGATTCCGCGTTCCGCTCGTGTACGGCGCGCTGCTCGGTGACCATGCCGAAGGCCGGGTCACCGAGGTCGTGCTGCACGACCTGGACGCGGGCCGGCTCGGCGCGATCGCCCGCGTCCTCGCCGACCAGGCGGCCGGAGTGCCGGACGCGCCCACCGTCACGGCCACCACCGACCTCGACGAGGCCTTGCGGGGCGCGGACTTCGTCTTCTCCGCGATCCGGGTGGGGGGCCTGGAGGGGCGCGCGGCCGACGAGCGGGTCGCCCTCGCGGAGGGGGTCCTGGGGCAGGAGACCGTCGGCGCGGGCGGTATCGCGTACGGCCTGCGGACCGTGCCCGTCGCCGTCGACATCGCGCGCCGGGTGCGGCAGCACGCCCCGGACGCCTGGGTCATCAACTTCACCAACCCCGCGGGCCTGGTCACCGAAGCGATGTCCCGGCACATCGGCGACCGCGTCATCGGCATCTGCGACTCGCCGGTGGGCCTGGGACGCCGTGTGGCCCGCATGCTGGGCGGCAACCCCGACGAGGCGTTCATCGACTACGTGGGGCTCAACCACCTGGGCTGGCTGCGGGGCCTGCGGATCGCGGGACGCGACGAGTTGCCGCGGCTGCTCGGCGACAGGGAGATGCTGGGCTCGTTCGAGGAGGGGCGGCTGTTCGGCGCGGACTGGCTCCAGTCGCTGGGCTCCGTCCCGAACGAGTACTTGCACTACTACTACTTCAACCGCGAGGCGGTCCGCGCCTATCAGGAGGCCGAGCAGACGCGGGGGGCGTTCTTGCGCGACCAACAGGCGCGGTTCTACGAGGAGTTGAGGCGTGGGGAGGTGTCGCCTTCGGCCTCGGCGCTGAAGGCCTGGGACGCGACGCGTGCGGAGCGTGAGGCCACGTACATGGCCGAGAACCGGGAGGCCGCGGGGGTCGGGGAGCGTGCGGCCGAGGACCTCGAATCCGGTGGGTACGAGAAGGTCGCCCTCGCCCTGATGCGGGCGATCGCCCGGGACGAGCGGACGACGCTGATCCTCAACGTCCGCAACCGTACGACCCTTTCGGCCCTCGACGCGGACGCGGTGATCGAGGTGCCGTGCTCCGTCGATGCCAATGGCGCGCATCCCATGGCCGTCGATCCGCTTCCCGGGCATGCGACGGGGCTCGTGTGCGCGGTGAAGGCGGTGGAGCGGGAGGTGCTCTCCGCTGCGCAGAGCGGCTCTCGCGCCACCGCGGTGAAGGCGTTCGCGCTGCATCCGCTGGTGGATTCCGTGGCGGTGGCGCGGCGGTTGGTGGAGGGGTATCGGGGGGTGCATCCGGGGTTGGGGTATCTGGGGTGATGCGGGGCGGGCGTGGCGAGCGGGTGCGGTGCGGGTTCGTCTGTGGGGCGGGGCCGCGCCGGTATGTCCGTCCCCGCCGTCCGCCGGTGGGCGCCTCGCTGCTTCGGTTCCGGAGTGAAGCCAACCGTGCTCCGGGCAAAGACACCGGCACGTCCCCTCGCGCGCGTCCGCGCGTCGCCGACTGCGGGTGCGCGGTGGCTTGCCCCCTGTCCGCTCTCCCGGCGGAAAAGGGGAGGACGGCTGGGCGCTCGCGTTGGTAAATTCCGGATCATGGAACCTATCGGCGAGAAAGAGATTCGCGCGGCCTTCGTCAACTGCTCCAAGGGCGAAGCCCGCAGGCTCACTCTCCCTGCGGGCTTCCCGGAGACCCCCTGGTCGGACCTGGACTTCCTCGGCTGGCGCGACCCCAAGGCCCCGGACCGCGGCTACATCGTGACGGAGCGGGACGGCGAGCCCGTGGGCATCGCCCTGCGTGCGTCGACCGGCGCGCGCAGGAGCCTGCTCAAGTCCAGCATCTGCTCGGTCTGCGTGACTCCGCAGTCCGGCTCGGGCATCACGCTGCTCGTGGCGCCCCTCGCGGGCCCGGCGGGCCGCCAGGGCAACTCGGTCGGCATCTACATCTGCGCGGACCTCGCCTGCTCCCTCTACGTACGGGGCAAGAAGACGACGGCGCTGGCCCGCCGCTTCGAGGAGAGCCTCACGCTGGAGGAGCAGAACGCACGCACCGTGGCGAACCTGCACGGCTTCCTCGACAAGGTCATCGAGGGCTCGAAGACGGCGGCCTGAAGACGACGGCTTGAAGACGGCGGCCTGACGCTCAGACCTTCCGCGGATCGACCACCTGCAGCGTGAGCGCCGCCGACGGCGCCGCGAGCCCGGGCCCACCCGCCTCGGCCCACGCGATTATCTCGTCGATGGACTCGTCGTCCATGGCGAAGCCGACCCAGACGGCTCGGCCACCTCGCCGACGCCCCTCTCGCGAGGGCTGTACGACGATGATGTTCGCCTGCCCGCAGGGCCCGAGGCACTCACTCGTACGCACCGCGAACCGCCCCGCGGACTGCGCGGCGGCGGCCCGCATCCGCGCAAGCTGCCAGTCGTGGTCGATGCCGGGGTGTTTGCGCGCGTCGCCGCAGCAGCAGCCTCGGCACACGACCAGTGTGCAGGGGCGGACGGCGGCGGATCCGATGGAGATGACGGGACTCATCCGTTGATCATCGCAGCCCCGTTGTCAGTGCCTCATGGCACGCTCGGTCCATCGCATCCTGTGAGGGAGAGGGAGAGCATCCATGTCGACCAAGTGGACCGTGACCATCGACTGCGCGAGGCCGGGCGAGCTGGCCAAGTTCTGGTCGCTCGCCCTGGGTTACGCGCAGAAGCCACCACCGGCCGGCTTCGCCAGCTGGAAAGAGTGGTTCGCGCACCAGGAGGTTCCGCGGGAGGAGTGGGACGACGGCGCCTATCTGTCGGACCCGGACGGTTCGGGCCCCAGCCTCTCCTTCCTGAAAGTCCCGGAGTCGAAGGCGGGCAAGAACCGGCTCCACCTGGATGTGCAGGTGGGCGGCGGCCGCGAGACTCCCTGGGAGGTCCGGTGGCCACGGGTCGTCGCGGCGGTGGAGAGGTTGACCGCCGCGGGGGCGAGGGTGCTGCGCGAGCATGAGGTGCGGGGGAAGCCGGACCATGTGGAGATGGCTGACCCGGAGGGCAACGAGTTCTGCCTTCTTTGACCCCGGAGGGGGCTCCCGCCCGCCTGTTCACCCCGCGTCCTCATCTGACCGAACAGGCCCTCCCGCTCACCCGCCCCCACAACCGGACCAGCACCGCCCCCGTCACCGCCGAACCCTCAGCCCACCGGCACCCGAGCCGACAGAAACCTCGTCCTGCGCCGCAGCCGGAACCCCAGCGACTCGTACAACCGGATGGCATCGGTGTTCCGCGCCGACGTGTGCAGGAACGGTGTCTCCCCGCGGACGCGGATCCCGTCCGCCACCGCCAGGATCAGCCGCGTCGCAAGGCCCTCCCCCCGGTGGGCCGGATCGGTGCAGACCGCGCTGATCTCCGTCCACCCCGGCGGACGCAACCTCTCCCCGGCCATCGCGACAAGCGCGCCCCCGCGACGTATGCCGAGGTACGTGCCGAGCTCGACGGTGCGCGGCAGGAACGGACCGGGCTGCGTGCGCGCGACCAGATCAAGCATGTCCGGCACGTCGTCCGCCCCGAGCAGCACAGCCTCCGGATCGGGCGCCGCGGCAACCCCGTCATCCACCAACTGCACGCCCTCCATGTCGAACGTCACCTCCCACCCCTCCGGCACAGCCACCCGCACACCCGGCAGCGGCACCTCGACGCCGGGCCCCGCGAGCGCGGCGAGATCCGCCCAGTCACCTGCCTCCGGGGCATCGGGCAGACCGAGCCACGGCGACACGTCCGACTGGTACCGCACCACGCGCCCGCGCCGCTCGGCGAACCGGGCATGGGGCCCGTTCAACGCGGCGTAGGCGGGGTTGTCCAGGGGATGCCGGTCCTCCCGGGGCTCCGCACTGCTCTGGGCATCGAGGCCAGCCGTCCTCACGCCGCCCCCACCTCAATGACGACCTTGCCCCGCACGTGCCCGTCCTCCACCGCACGCAGCGCCTCGTCGGCCCGCTCCAGCGGATACGTCGCCGTCACCTCAGGACGCAGCACCCCGGCGACGGCAAGCTCCGCCACCGCGTCCAGAACCTCGCTGGTCCGCGCCCGCGCGACCGCCACCCCGCCGAGCTCGGCAACCGTCTCCTTGGCCGCAGCCGTGATCAGCTTCCCCTCGCGACCGGGAAGCGGCAGGAGAGACGCCACCGCCACAAGATCCTCGCCGCCCACCAGGTCGAAGACCGCGTCGACGTGACCGCCCGGCGCAGCCGCCCGCACCCGGTCCGCCAGATCGGGCCCCGGCGGCACATGCACCGCACCCAGGGACTCGACGAAGTCCTTCTTGCCCGCGCTCGCCGTGCCCACGACATGAACCCCGAGGTGCCGCGCCAACCGCGCCGCGGCCACACCCACACCGCCGCCGACCCCGGTGATCAGCAGCGTCGCCCCGGCGGGCAGAGCCAGCTGATGTACACCGTCGTACGCCGTCGCCGCCGCGACCGACAGCGCGGCGGCCTCCGTGAAGGTCAGGCCCTCCGGCTTGTGCGCGGCGAGAGAAGCGGGCAGGAGGGTGTGCTCGGCGTAGGCGCCGGTGTCCGGGTTGCCGAACACCGCGTCGCCGACCGCGAAGCCTTCGACGCCCGCGCCGACCGCCTCGACCACGCCGGCCACCTCGCTGCCGAGTACCTCGGGGAACTCGGCGGGCGGCGCCCCCGGCCTCCGCTTGCCCGCCCGCAGCTTCCAGTCGACCGGGTTGACCCCGGCCGCCCGGACCGCGACCAAGAGCTGGCCCGGTCCCGGCTCCGGCGGGTCCTGGTCGACGAAGGCCTCCACTTCGGGGCCGCCGAACCGGGTGAATGCGTACGCCTTGGACATGTGCTCCCTCGCTTCGAACCGTGAACCATGAATCGACGTGGGTGTCGTGTCGCCTTGTGGGTGACACCTTTGAGGACGGCCATGATCGCCCTTCTATTCCCCGCTCGACGCGGCGTTCACGAGGTCGCAATGACAGAGGCGGTCACGAGCCCTCCCGACTGCCGACACGGCCGCCTCTCGACTGCCGACGCGCCCGCCTCCCAGCCGTCGACACGGCCGCCTCCCAGCCGTCGCCAAAAAACTGAACACTCGGCAAAGTTTTGCTGACGCGAGCCTTGACCTTAAGTGTTCAACCAATCAAGACTCAGGCCCCGTAAACCGCACTGGCGCGGATGACGCATTCAGCTCTTGGCGTCGCCGACCCAGTTCGGCACGCCCAGAGCCGCGTTCGGAGGCCGTTTCGCCATGCCTGCCACCACACGTCGTGAACTCATGAAGCAACTGGGCGGCACCGCAGCCGCCTTCGCCTTCGTGGCCGCCGCCGGCCCGATCGCCGTCGCCACCCCCGCCTCAGCCGCCGATGCCGCCGCCCAAGGCACCGGCACCGCCTCCCCGGGCGCGGCCGCCGCCACGCGCCGCGTCCGGGGGCTCATCGCCCGCCTCACTCTCGACGAGAAGATCAGCCTCGTCCACGGCGCCACCGACCCGCGCAGACTGGGACAGGCGGGATACCTGCCGGGCATCGAGCGCCTCGGCATACCGGAGCTGCGCCTGACCGACGGCCCCGCGGGCGTGAACGTCACCCAGTCCGCGACCGGCCTCCCGCCGGTCGCGACGCTCGGCGCCTCCTTCAACCTCGACCTCGCGCGCGAGTACGGCGAGGTCATGGGCCGCGAGGGCCGCACCCTGGACATGGACGTCCTGCTCGCCCCGCAGATCGAGCTCTCCCGCACGCCCTTCTTCAGTCGCAACAAGGATCAGTCGGGCGAGGACCCCTACCTCAACGGCCTGATCGGCGCAGCCCAGGTCGAGGGCGTCCAGGCGCAGGGCATGCTCGCCCAGGCCAAGCACTTCCTCGCCAACAACCAGCGCCTGCACGAGTTCGACCGCGAGAAGCCGGAGAACTCCTACGACTTCGTCGTCGACGACCGCACCCTGCACGAGCTGTACCTGCCCGCCTTCGAGGCCGTCGTCCGCGCCGGAGTGGCCTCGGTGATGTCGGCGTACAACCACCTGAACGGCGCGTGGAACTCCGAGCAGGGCACCACCCTCACCGACATCCTCCGCGGCGAACTCGGCTTCCGGGGCTTCGTCACCTCCGACTGGGGCGCCACCCACTCCACGGCCGCGCTCGAAGCGGGGCAGGACATGCAGATGTGGGACGGCTCGTTCTACGGGGAGCCCCTGAAGAAGGCCATCGAGGACGGCTCCATCCCCGAGGGCGCTCTCGACACCGCGGTCGCCCGCATCCTCGGCCGGTACGACGCCTTCGGCATGCTCGACGGCAGCCGCGTCCCCGCGCGCAAGAAGATCGACGTCAGGGCAGGCGCCCGCGTCGCCCGCGAAGTCGCCACGCAGGGCGCGGTGTTGCTCGCCAACGACGGCGGCCTTCCGCTGTCGCAGGCCGCGCTGCGCGACCTCGCGCTCATCGGCCCGACCGCGGGCCAGGTCGCCACATCGGTCTCGGGCGAGCGCGCGTACGGCTTCGAGGAGCGCCTGATCAGCCCGCTCGATGCGCTGCGCCGCAGCACCAAGCGGAAGATCGCGTACGAGGTCGGCGTGGACCTCACCGGCACGGCCGTGCCCGCATCCGCGTTCCCCGAGGGACTGACGCGCAAGGGCGGCGGCACAGACGGAACCGACAAGAAGGTCGACTTCGTCGGCGACAAGGCGCTCCCCGTCGGCACGACGGCCGAGTGGACCGGCACCTTCGTGCCGCCCACCAGCGGGGAGTACGCGCTCAAGATCCAGGGCTGGGGCGCGGCGGTCTCGCTGAGCCTCGACGGCAAGGAGCTGACGACCGCGGCGGGCGCCCGCGACAGCTTCGCCCGCAAGTGGTCCTCGATCGTCCCGACCACCGACGGCCTCGACAACGGACAGGCCGAGCCCGTCGAGCTGACCGGCGGCAGGTCCTACCAGGTCGTCGTGAAGGCCACCGGCTGGGCCTCGACCATCGCCGAACGCGGCCCGGTCCAGGTGCGGTTCGCCTGGGTGACACCCGGTCAGCGCACCGCGTCCGTCGCCGCCGCGGCGAGGTTGGCCCGGCGCGTCCACACCCCGGTCGTCTTCGCCTTCAACGGCTCGGGCGGCTCGGTCGGCGGTGGCGGCGACTTCACCACGCTCACGCTCCCCGCCCACCAGGACGAGCTGATCGCCGCGGTCGCCGAGGCCAACCCGCGTACGGTCGTCGTCCTCACCACCGGCTGCCCGGCGACGATGCCGTGGCGCCGCGAGGTCGGCACGATCCTGCACACCGGTTACGTCGGCCAGGAGGGCGGCTGGTCCACCGCCGACCTCCTCACGGGCCGGGCGAACCCGGGCGGCAAGGCCACGGTGACCTGGCCGAAGAAGGACACGGACCACCCCACCCTGGACCCGGCCCACCCCGAGCGCTACTACGGCGTCGACGGAGTGGTCACGTACAGCGAGGGCATCTTCACCGGTTACCGCGGCTTCGACAAGGCGGGCATCGAGCCGCTCTTCCCCTTCGGACACGGCCTGTCCTACACGGAGTTCGGCTACCGCGACCTGTCCGTGCGCCGGGCGGGCGCGGGCTACGAGGTGTCGTTCACGGTGACCAACCGGGGGCGGCGCACGGGTGCGGAGGTCCCGCAGGTGTACGTGGGCGCGCCGCGCGGTGCCGGTGTCGAGATGGCCGTGAAGACGCTGGCCGCCTTCGACCGGGTCGAACTCCGCGCGGGGGAGTCGCGCCGGATCACGGTGCGGGTCGCCGAGCGGCGGCTGTCGTACTGGGACACGGACCGGGCCCGCTGGGTGCGCCCCGAGGGGCGGCGCGCGGTGTACGTCGGGTCGTCGTCGCGCGACATCCGGCTGACCGGGGCGGCGCATTAGGGGCAGATGACGTACGAAGTGACGTACGGGGAATCGCGTGGGGGCGCGTGGGGAGACGTACGTCACCTTCGGTCGTGTCACAGTCGGTGGGGGTCGGCTCGTCCTAGGTGTGTAACCAGCACCGACAAAACAGGAGCGCACCATGGAAGCTCGGTTGAACCTCATGTCGAAGCCGGTCGCGGCCAAGGCCATGAAGCACATCATCGCCGCGGGTATGGAGCTCAGGCAGTCGACTCTGCCGGCCGCGACGCGTGAACTGGTGATGCTCCGTGCCAGCCAGATCAACGGCTGTGCCGGATGCGTCGACATGCACACCAAGGACGCCGCGCACGCCGGGGAGACCTCGGTGCGCCTCAACCTCGTCGTCGCCTGGCGTGAGGCCACGGTGTTCACCGAGGCCGAGCGCGCCGCCCTTGAGCTGGTGGAGGAGGGCACGCGCATCGCGGACGCCGCGGGCGGTGTCAGCGACGCGGTGTGGGCGAACGCCGCCAAGCACTACGACGAGGACCAGCTCGCCGCCCTGGTGACCCAGATCGCCGTCATCAACGCCTTCAACCGCCTCAACGTCATCAACCAGCAGCCCGCGGGCGACTACAAGGTCGGCCAGTTCGGATGACGGCGTGACGGCATGACGGCCTGACGGCGTGACGTCGTGACGTCGTGACGGCCTAGAGGAGCCGCTCCGTCTCGGTCGGCTCACCCAAGCCCTTCCCGTCCACGGTGAGGGCCCGGGTGAGCCGGTCCAGATGGGCGCGGTACAACCCGACGAAGTCCAGGCGCCCTTCGGCGACGGCCCACTGGACCTGGAGTCCGTCGGAGACGGCGAGGATCTCGCGGGCGATGCTCTCGGGGTCGATGCCGGTCCTCAACTGCCCTGTGTCGACCGATCGTTGCAGCGCGGAGGCGAGGAAGCCCGCGACGCGCTCGTACCGCTCGGTGAAGTAGGCGTGCGCGGGGTGCGCGGGATCACCGGCCTCCGCCGACAGCCTGGTGTAGAGCTCGATGAGCCCCGGCTGGGTGAGGTTGTACGCGGCAAGGGCGAGCACCTCCCGGAAGAGCGCGCGCACGTCGTCGCCGGAACCCGGACCGGAGCCGGGGTCGAGCCGTCCGAACGTACGGACCGTGCGGTCCTCGCGGGCTTCGAGGACCGCCATCAGGAGACGCTGCTTCGACCCGAAGTGGTGGGTGATGACGGTGGCGGAGGTGCCCGCTTCCGCGGCGATCTTCGCCAGGGACGAGTTCAGGTATCCCGCCTTGGCGAAGAGCACGAGAGCGGCGTCGATGATGGCCGCTCTGCGCGGATCGGCGGCGGCGTACTGCCCTGACGGGCGGTGGCGGGGGGTGGGCTGCTCCATGGGGGCAGATTACGTTCCCCGGATCCCTGCTTCGGGCCTCGCCGGAACCTCCTGACTCCGCCCTCGCCGACCCTCCTGCTTCAGCCCTCGATCCGCCCCCCCTGCTTCAGCCCTCGATCCGGCCCTCCTGCTTCAGCCCTCGATACAGCGCCCCCACCAGATGCACGCTCCGCAGATCCTCCCCCGACGTCCCGCCGCCCATCTGATTCATCACGTACGCGAAGGAGACCCGGTTCTCGGGATCGGCGAACGCGTAGGACCCGCCGGCGCCCCCGTGACCGAAGGCCCGCGGATTGGGTCCGGCCTGCCCGTACAGGTTCAGCATGTAGCCGAGCCCCCATTCCCACTTCTCACCCCACGCCGTCCCCGCCGCGAGCACCAGGTCCGGCTCGTCGGGCTGCCCCTGGCGTGTCCTGAGCCGCTCGAGCGCCGAGGCGCTCGTCAGCTGCCCGCCTCCCAGTGCCGCGTACACCGTCGCGAGACCCCGCGCCGACGCGTGCCCATTGGCCGCGGGGATCTCGGCGGACCGATAGGCCGCGGTGTTCACGTTGCCGACGGGCAGGTACTGCAGGGCCAGCGTGACGGCGGCCATCGGATGGTCGTCGATCGACTTCACCGGCGGCGCGGGCGGAGGAGCGGAGCCGAGCGCGCTGCGCGGGCCGTCCGGAGTGAGCGGCTTCGCCATGTTCGCGCACCGGCCGTGCTCGCTCTCAGGGGTGCCTATGTAGACATCGGCTCCCAGCGGCTCCGTGACCTCGCTCCGCAGGAACGTACCGAGCGAGACGCCCGTGATCCGCCGGACGACCTCACCGACCAGATAGCCGAAGGTCAGCGCGTGATATCCCTGCGCCGAACCCGGCTTCCACCACGGCGGTGTCGCGGCCAGCGCCCCGCACACCTTCTCCCAGTCGTAGAGGTCCTGGGACGTCATGGGTTCGTGCGGTGCGATCACCCCGGAACGGTGGCTCAGCAGCCAGCGCACGGGGATGTCCGCCTTGCCCGCCTGGGCGAACTCCGGCCAGTAGCGGGCGACCGGCGCGTCCAGGTCGAGTTCGCCCCGGTCGGCAAGGAGGTGTGCGCACAGCGCGGTCATGCCCTTGGTCGTGGAGTACACGTTCACCAGCGAATCGCGCTCCCACGCGCGCGTGCCCGTCTTGTCCGCGTCACCGCCCCACAGGTCGACGACGAACTCCCCGTCGACCGTGGCCGCGACGGACGCCCCGAGGTCGCCGCGCTCGGTGAAGTTCCGCTCGAATTCCTCGCGTACGCCCTCGAATCCGGGGGCGCAGGTGCCATGGATGCGTGCGGTCATGACTCGTGACTCTCCTCGTTCGCTGGAAGCGCCGACCCGCCACATCCTCGCGCATGGTTGCCCACGGCACCTAGAGCGCAGCAGCAGGGAGGGGGAGGGGGAGGGAGGGGAGAGAGGGAATGAGAGAGAAAGAGAAAGGCAAGGAGGTGTTCCCACTCCTTGCCACTCTTAACTTATAGCGCACCGGGGGGCTTGCGGCAAGGCCCCGGTGGTACCGCACAATCGCAGGCCGAAGCCACCACCTGCCGAAACGGGAGATCCACTAAGTGCCTGCGCTGCTGTCCGCGTTCGACCTTCCCGCCCATCTCGCCCCCAAGGCCGACCCGGCGCTGATCGCCCACGACGAGCAGCACTTCGCGGCCATCGAACTGAGCCTGGAGCAGACGATCGCCGAGGTGTCCGACCGCCTCGACGCCCAGCGCAAGGCACCCGGTGGCATGGGCCGGGAGGCCATGGACCGGGATCTGGAGATCCACCGTCTCACCGGTCGCCTGCGCGCCCTGAGCCGCTTCGGGCTCGACCTGTGCCTCGGGCGCATCGTCAGCGCGGACGACCCCGAGCCCGTGTACATCGGACGGCTCGGCCTCACCGACAGCGAGGGACGGCGGCTGCTGCTCGACTGGCGCGCCCCCGCCGCCGAGCCCTTCTTCGCCGCGACCCACGCCGACCCGATGGGCCTGGCGAGCCGCCGCAGATACCGCTGGACCCGCGGCCGGATCAGCGACTACTGGGACGAGGTGTTCACCAACGACGGTCTCGAGGGGCACGCCGCGCTCGACGACCAGTCCGCCTTCATCGCCAGCCTGGGCGGCAACCGGTCGTCCCAGATGCGCGACGTGCTCTCCACCATCCAGGCCGACCAGGACGCCATCATCCGCGCGGGGTCCCGCGGCGCCCTCGTCGTCGACGGCGGTCCCGGCACGGGCAAGACCGTCGTCGCCCTGCACCGTTCCGCCTACCTCCTCTACTCCGACCCCCGCCTGGGTCGCAGCCGGGGCGGCGTACTGTTCGTCGGCCCGCACCGGCCCTACCTGTCGTACGTCGCCGACGTCCTGCCCAGCCTCGGAGAGGAGGGCGTGCAGACCTGCGTTCTGCAGGACCTCGTGACCGAGGGAGCGGACGCGGGGGCCGAGGCCGACCCGGAGGTGGCCCTTCTGAAGTCGTCCGCGGACATGGTGAAGGCGATCGAGAAGGCGGTCAGGTTCTATGAAGAGCCGCCCGCCAAGGGGATGACGGTCTCGACCGACTGGGCCGACGTCTGGCTGAGCGCCGACGACTGGGCCGAGGCGTTCGACGCGGCGGGACGCGGCACTGCGCACAACGAAGCGCGCGAGCAGGTCTGGGAGGAGCTCGTCGCGATCCTCCTCGAAAAGCTCGACGGCGATGTTCCCGGCGAGCTCTTCGAGCGGTCGCTGCGGCACGACGAGGAGCTGGTCACCACCCTGCACCGCGCGTGGCCGCTGCTCGAAGCGGCGGACCTCGTCGGTGACCTGTGGTCGAACTCCGCCTACCTGCGGATGTGCGCCCCCTGGCTCAGTCAGGACGAGGTGCGCAAGCTGCGGCGCAAGGAAGCCCCCCAGGCCTGGACGGTGTCCGACCTGCCGCTCCTGGACGCGGCGCGACAGCGGCTCGGCGATCCGGAGGCGACCCGGCTAAAGCGTCGCCAGGAAGCCGTCCTCGCCGCCCAGCGCGAGCACATGGCGCAGGTCGTCGACAACCTGATCGACGCCGCAGCCGCTTCGGGTGCGGATGGTGACGACGGTGAAGGTCTGGTGACGATGTTGCGCGGCCAGGACGCCCAGGTCAGCCTGGTCGACGAGTCCGAACTGCCGCCCGCCGACCCGGACCGGCTCGCGGGACCGTTCGCGCACGTCGTCGTGGACGAGGCGCAGGAGCTGACCGACGCGGAGTGGCAGATGCTGCTCCTTCGCTGCCCGTCCCGGAGCTTCACCATCGTCGGTGACCGCGCGCAGGCCAGGCACGGGTTCACGGAGTCGTGGCAGGAGCGCCTAGAGCGGATCGGGCTCGACCGCGTCAAGGTGGAGTCCCTGAGCGTCAACTACCGGACGCCGGAAGAGGTCATGACGGAGGCCGAGCCGGTCATCCGGGCGGCGCTCCCGGACGCCAACGTGCCGACCTCCGTCCGCAGCAACGGCATCCCCGTCGTCCACGGCTCCGGCGCGGATCTGGACCAGGTCCTCGGCACTTGGCTCGCCGCCAACGCCGACGGGACCGCGTGTGTCATCGGCGACCCGGCCTTCCGGGCGACGCCCCGCGTCCGTTCGCTGACTCCGGAGCTCGCGAAGGGGCTGGAGTTCGACCTGGTCGTCCTCGTCGACCCCGACGCCTTCGGCGAAGGCATCGAAGGAGCGGTCGACCGCTATGTCGCGATGACCCGCGCGACCCGGCAACTGGTCATCCTCACCAGCTGACGAGGCGCGCCCGCGCTCGGCCGCCGGGGACGCGGCCGAGCGCGCCATCGAGTGGTGCGGGGGTGAGGCGGAGGTGAGGCGAGGGTGAGGCGGGCATGTCGGCACATATATGCCCAATGCGTGATGCATGACCTCATAAGGTCGGGGCTTGTGTCCTGCCCGTCAAGGGTTGGACTTCTCTTCACATCAAGGTCACAGCCCCTTCCCTGATCCTTGCTCCCCTTGAAACACTTCACGCGCTCACGTCCCCCACACCACACATGACGAGGTCGAATCCACTCATGCCAGAACTCAATCGGCGCCGGTTCATGCAGCTCGCCGGCGGCACCGCGGCCTTCGCGTCGCTCTCGCAGAGCATCTCCCGCGCCGCCAGCCTGCCCGCCCAGCGCCGCTCCGGCTCCATCGAGGACGTCGAGCACGTCGTCGTCCTGATGCAGGAGAACCGGTCCTTCGACCACTATTTCGGCACGATGAAGGGCGTACGCGGCTTCGGCGACCCGCGCCCGGTGACCCTGCCCAGCGGAAAACCCGTCTGGAACCAATCCGGCGGCGGCAAAGAAGTGCTGCCCTTCCATCCGGACGCCGAGGACCTCGGCATGCAGTTCATCGCGGGTCTCGACCACGACTGGGCCGGCGGTCACAGCGCCTTCAGCAACGGAAAGTATGACAACTGGATCCCCGCCAAGTCCGAGCGGACGATGGCGTACCTGACGCGCGACGACATTCCGTTCCACTACGCGCTCGCCGACGCGTTCACCGTCTGCGACGACTACCACTGTTCGTTCATGGGGGCCACGGACCCCAACCGCTACTACATGCTGTCCGGTCACGTCGGCAACGACGGCAAGGGCGGCGGCCCGGTCCTCGGCAACCAGGAGGCGGGCTACGACTGGACGACGTACGCCGAGCGTCTTGAGCAGGCCGGGGTCTCCTGGAAGGTCTACCAGGACATCGGCGACGGCCTTGACGCGGCCGGACACTGGGGCTGGATAGACGATGCCTACCGCGGGAACTACGGCGACAACTCGCTGCTCTACTTCAACAAGTACCGCAACGCCAAGCCCGGCGACCCCCTCTACGACAAGGCGCGCACCGGCACCAACGTGAAGGCGGGCGACGGTTACTTCGACCTCCTGAAGGCCGACGTGAAGGCCGACAAGCTCCCGCAGGTCTCCTACATCGCCGCGCCCGAGGCGTTCTGCGAGCACCCCAACTGGCCGGTGAACTTCGGAGCCTGGTACATCGCGCAGGTCCTGGACGCGCTCACCTCCAACCCCGAGGTGTGGGGCAAGACCGCGCTGTTCATCACGTACGACGAGAACGACGGCTACTTCGACCACGTCGTCCCGCCGTACGTGCCGTCCTCCGCCGACCAGGGTCTGTCCACCGTCGACACGAAGCTCGACTACTTCCCGGGCGACGCCAAGTACGCCGCCGGACACTACGGCCTCGGCCAGCGCGTCCCGATGGTCGTCGTCTCGCCCTGGAGCACCGGCGGGTTCGTGAACTCCGAGGTCTTCGACCACACGTCGATCATCCGGTTCATGGAGAAGCGCTTCGGCGTCCGGGAGCCCAACATCTCGCCGTGGCGCCGCGCCATCTGCGGTGACCTGACCTCCGCCTTCGACTTCGGCGGCAAGGACATGAACCCCGACGAGATGCCGGACACCGACGCCTACGAGCCCCCGGACAACAAGCGCCACCCCGACTACGTGCCCAAGGCGCCCGCGAAGGCGTCCCTGCCCAAGCAGGAGTCGGGCTCGCGGCCCTCGCGCCCGCTGCCGTACGTCCCGCTGGTGGACGGAACGGCAGTGCCCGCCGACGGCAAGTTCACGCTCACGTTCAGCGGCGGCGAAGCGGCAGGCGCCTGCTTCCACGTCCGCTCGAACAACCGCACGGACGGCCCCTGGACGTACACCACGGAGGCCGGCAAGAAGATCTCCGACACCTGGAACACGGCGTACTCGAAGGACGCGTACGACCTGTCGGTGTTCGGTCCGAACGGCTTCCTGCGCGTCTTCAAGGGACCCGGCAAGACCGCGGGACCCGAGGTCACCGCCCGCCACGACAAGGCCACCGGCAACCTCGTGCTCACCTTGAAGAACGCGGGCAGCGGCGACGTCAACCTCAGCGTGTCCAACTCCTACGGCGGCGCCGCCCAGACGTTCAAGGTGAAGGCCGGCGGCACCGTCAAGCACACCGTCGATCTGCGCAAGAGCAAGCGCTGGTACGACGTGACGGTGAAGTCCGACGCGGACAAAACCTTCCTGCGACGCTTCGCCGGGCACGTGGAGAACGGCCGGACCGGGGTCAGCGACCCCGCGATCGTCTCCGCCTGACACGTCGGTCCCCGGTGCGGGAGTGCCGCCGTCGGACTACAGCTCCGGCGGCGGCCCCCACGCCCCCAGATCCGGCCGCCCCCACGGCAGTCCGGTCCGCTCGCAGGCGAGCCGCAGCTCCTCGGGGTCGGGGACGTTCAGGCTCTCCTTGCGGATGACCTGGCCCGTCGGCGACCAGACGAGAAGCGTCTCGACGCTGTCGTCGTGGTCGTCGACGCCCACACCGCCGATCGACGGCCGCGCGTGCTGCCACTCGGCCTTCCCCCGACCGCCCTCGGCGGCCATGCGGATGCCGTGCCCGCCCAGGACGAGCGCGGGGCGGCGCCGGTCGTACACGAAGGCGCAGAGCGCGCCCGCCGCCGCGCCCGCGGGAACGCCCCAGGCCGCCCAGCTCAGGCCGCTGTCGAAGAGATAGCGCAGCTTGAAGGCGAGCACGCCCATGACGACGACACCGGCGACCACACCGGTGATGTAGTACCACTTGCGGGTGGCGCCGGGCATGCCCACGGTCACTTCGGCGGCGGGAGCGGCGGCTGCGGCTGCCGTTGCCGGGCCGGTGGTCGGCGCGTACGCGGGATGGGCCGACGGCGGTTGGACCGAAGGCGGTTGGACCGAGGGCGCCGAGAGGCCCGCGAACGCCGCCGACTCGTACGCGTCGCGCTCCGGATCGCTCACCGGATAGCCCAACGCCCTTGCCTGGTTCCGCAGTTCACTGCGCGAGACCCGCAGCGCGCCGAGCGGCGCGTGCAGCAGTTCCTCGCCCTCTGTGCCACGCAGCCGCAGCCACGGATGCCCGGAGCGGGTGTGCAGTTCGAGGCCGCCGATCTCCGTGCGCGGGATGCGCAGCGCGCCGTGCTCGCCCTCCCAGCCCACGTGGTCGATGTCGAGCGTGAACCGCGCCTCGGGCAGCACCTGGTGCGGCAGGAAGTTCGGGTCCACGTCGTAGGCGTTGCTGCGCCGCTGGTCCTGGATCACGCGGTAGCCGCGCGAGCGGAGCACGGCGAGCAGCTCGTCCGGCGGGACGCCGCCCGAGTGCGAGGTGCCGATCAGGGACAGGTCGTGGCCGTAGAACTGCAGGATGAGCGAGACGCTGACCTTGCCGTCGCCGCTCTCGCGGGTGAGCTCCGTGGGCACGATCCCGGCGATCGCGGACGCGGGCAGCTCCGTCGTGCCGAACCACGGGTCGCGCGCGGTGACACCCTGCGGGCTCACCGTCCAGTGCGCGGGCGGGGTGCGCAGGACGCGGTAGAAGGAACCGGCGGCCCACACCAGGACCACCGTGGCGAGCGAGGCGATCAGGGCCACACGCCCCTCGATGCTGTCGTCCGAGGGCACGATGACCGCGCCGAGACCGACGAGCCCCACGACGCAGAAGCCGATCCGGCGCCCCAACTTCCGCGAGCGGACCTCCGGTTCGGGCCGGGAGAGCTCGACGGGGCCGACAGCTTGGGCGGGCAGCGGCCCTTCGGCCGATGCCGCGAGCAGCGCCGCCTCACGCCGTGAGAATCCCGCCTCGCGGGCGGCCGCGTTGCCTTCCGGCTCGCCAGGGCCGTCGAAGAGCCGCAGCGGGGCGCCCAGTCGCCGGGTGGTGACCCAGAAGGGGAACATGGCGATGGCCATGTCCTCCAGGCCCATCGCGCAGAGGTTGCCGACCTTCGTCGAGCCGTAGTCGGTGGGGGCGCGCACTTCGAGCGCCATCGCGCTGAGCAGCAGGGGCTGCTCCCGCGAGAAGGGGTACGTCGTCGTGGCCCGGCCCCCGCTCAGCCGCTGGAGGCCCGCGCCGCTCAACCGCCAGACCGTACGCGCCCTCAGGCGGGGCCAGGTGGCGCCGAGCAGCCAGCCGAGCAGGGCCGCGCCGAGCGGAAGCAACGTACGGACGAGGGTGTTGTCGGCGCTCACGTACGCGAGCACGCCCGCGACGACGCCTGTCAGTGGCGGCATCCACCAGGGTGCGAAGACGGTGCGCGGGCGGTTCGACTCGATGAACGGCCCCGCGACCTGAGCCGCCACGACCTGCCGGTCTCTCGCGGCACGTGCTGATTCCATTGTGGTGTCCTCCCCGTGAGTCGACCGAGCCTGCCGCCGAGAACGGGAGAGCGTCAAATCCCGCCCGCGAGCCGGGGGCGTACGCCTGCGATCGCTTCGAGGTTCGCTTCCGGGCCCGGTCCACCCGGCGTTTTACGGACGAACGCGGTGAAGTCGGTGATGGCTGAAACCTGCCCCCGGTGAGTCCGTCGTCACAGGCCCCGCCAGACCCTGGCGAAGCGCCCGACCCATCGGGGTAGTGTGCCCGGGTGACAACGCATTCGAACACTCCTGCAGGCTGGTATCCGGACCCCCAGGGCGCGCTCCGGCTGCTGCGCTGGTGGGACGGCGCTCAGTGGACCCAGCACACAAGCCCGGACCAGCAGCAGGCCGGTGGTCAGCCCGCGCAGGCCGCCCAGCAGGCCCAGCAGGCCCAGCAGGTTCCGCAGCAGGCGCACCCCGCGCAGCCGCAGCAGGCCCATCCCGCACAGCCGCAGCAGGCCCAATACGCCCAGCCGCAAGGGCAGTTCGGCCAGCAGCAGGCCTACGGCCACCCCCAGCAGGCGGCCCCGCAGGCCGACCCCGCCAAGGTGCAGCGCCAGGTCCAGCAGCAGGCGGGCGTCGCGCCCTCCTCGCAGGGCGGTGGCACGCTCTTCACCGAGCCGGTCCTCGTGGTGAACCAGAAGGCCAAGCTCATCGAGCTGACGAACGAGTACAGCGTCATGGACCAGGCGGGCAACTCGCTCGGCTCGGTCGTCCAGGTCGGGCAGAGCACGCTGAAGAAGGTCGCGCGCTTCGTCTCCAGCGTCGACCAGTTCATGACGCACAAGCTGGAGATCCGCGACGCGTACGGGCAGCCGGTGCTCCACCTGACCCGCCCCCGCAAGTTCATGAAGTCGCGGGTCATCGTCGAGCGCGCCGACGGCCAGCCGATCGGTGAGATCGTCCAGCAGAACATGATCGGCAAGATCAACTTCGCGATCATGGTCAACGGCCAGCAGGCCGGTGCGATCAAGGCCGAGAACTGGCGCGCCTGGAACTTCTCGATCGTCGACCACGCGGACAACGAGGTCGCCCGGATCACGAAGACCTGGGAAGGCCTCGCGAAGACGATGTTCACGACCGCGGACAACTACGTCCTGCAGATTCACTACCAGCTGCCCGAGCCGCTCCTGAGCCTCGTCGTGGCGACGGCCCTGACGGTCGACACGGCGCTGAAGCAGGACTCCCGCGGCTTGGGGTGACGGCCTTTCGGATGTTCGGGTGACGGCCCTTCGGGCGACGGTCCCGCGTCTCGTACGGCATCGGCCGCGCTCCTGGGTCCAGGAGCGCGGCCGATGCTGTTTCGTGTGTCGTGTGCGGCAGTCCTAGTGGCGCGACAAGTGGAGCGAGGCGGCGGGCTCGGTCTGTCCCGGGACGGACGGCAGATAGTCGGGCGCGGAGTCGGGTGTCGCGGTGTACGCGGAGACCGGCGCGGGCGCGGCGTCCCGCGGTGACCGTGTCAGTACGACCACGCCGTACGCCGCCACCGCCGCGCCCCCTGCCGCAAGGAAGAGACCGGCCACGCCTCCCTGCAGCCGCTCCCCGAGCAGCGCGAGACCGATGGCGGCCGCGGCCACCGGGTTGGCCAGGGTGACGACGGCCAGCGGCGCCCCGAGACCCCCGCGGTACGCGGTCTGGGACAGGAAGAGGCCGCCCACGGCGAACGCGGCGACGAGCAGCGCCACGACGATCACCTGCGGGCTGAGCAGCGGACCCGAGCGGTCCGTCGCCGCCACCGTCACGGTCTGGGTGAGGGCCGATGCGACGCCCGAAGCGAAACCGGAAGCCGTCGCGTGACGGAGCCCCGGCCGCGTACCCGGACGCGAGAGGACGCCGATGACGGTCACCGTGAGGCCCGCGACGGCCAGCGCCTCGGTCAGGGTCAGCGTGTCGTCGGGTGCGGGCCCGGTGGCGGTGAGGAGCAGGGCGCTGAGGCCGATGAGCGTGAGCCCGGTGCCGCGCCACTCCAGCGCCGTGACCCGCCGCCCCGCGAGCCGCGCGCCGAGCGGCACGGCGGCGACCAGGGTGAGCGCGCCGAGCGGCTGGACCAGGGTGAGCGGGCCGTACTTCAGGGCGGCCACGTGCAGCAGCGCCGCGGCCGCGTTGAGCCCGACGGACGACCACCAGGCCCCGCTGCCGAGCAGCCGCAGGAAGCCGTTGCCGGTGCCCGGGATGCCGGCGGCGAGGCGTTCCTGGGCGACGGCAGCGGAGGCGTACGCGGCGGCCGACACGAGCGAGAGCGCGACGGCGAGAAGCGTGGCGTTCACTGTCGGACCCCCGGGGCTGCCAGTTCACGCGCGGGCGCGCGGCGCCGCACGACGAGCGAGCGCGCGGGGGCGGGGAGCTTGATCACGGCGAGCGCGATGCCGAGCAGCGCGGACACCGCGATGGCGTCGAGCCAGTAGTGGTTGGCGGTCCCGACGACCACGAACAGAGTGATCAGGGGATGCAGCAGCCACAGCCACCGCCACCGTGAGGAGGTCGCGGCGATGAGTCCGACGGCGAGCATCAGCGCCCACCCGAAGTGCAGGGACGGCATCGCGGCGAACTGGTTGGCCATCGAATCGGCCTGCGGGGCGGCGCCGTAGACGGTCGGCCCGTACACCTGCCCGGTGTCCACGAGCCCGGTCGCCTCCAGCATCCGCGGCGGCGCGAGCGGGAAGGTCAGGTGCAGCACGAGGGCCGCCGCGGTCAGTGCGGCGAGCACCCGCCTGCTCCACAGGTAGTGCCGGGGCCGGCGCAGGTAGAGCCAGATCAGGAACAGGACGGTGGCCGGGAAGTGCACGGTCGCGTAGTAGGTGTTCGCGACGTGCACCAGGGTGTCGCTGCTGAGCAGCACGTCCTGTACGGCGCCCTCGCCCGGCAGACGCAGCGTGCGTTCGGCGTTCCACACGTGGTGTGCGTTGCGGAAGGCCTCAGCGGTGTGGCCGTTGGCCAGCAGCCTGCCGAATTTGTAGACGAGAAAGAGTCCTACGACGAGGAGGAGCTCGCGGACGAGGGGCGGTCGGGCAGATGTGTCCGGCTCCCGGACGGCTATGTCCGGTTCCCTTTCGGCAGGCTCGGTTCGGGATTTCATCCCCCGGCCCCTTTACGTGACGACTGGGTGGTGCGGGTAGTGAGAGAGCAAGCGCCCCGTTCCGTCGGGGGAGCCTTCCCTCATCGATACGCCAGTGTACCGATACGCCAGTGTACCGATACGGACGCGTACCGGTACACTGGCGTATCGATAGCGTCGGTCGAAGCCGCCGCACCGAGGAGAAGAGTCATGACGTCGCCGGACCGGGCAGCAGACGCAGCGACAGCGGATCCCGTGGGTTCCCCGCGCCGCTCCAAGATCACGCCCGAGCGTGAGCAGGAGTTCTACGACGCCGTCCTCGATCAGCTCCGCGAGTGCGGGTACGACGCCGTGACCATGGAGGGCGTGGCCGCGACCACCCGGTGCAGCAAGTCCACGCTCTACCGCCAGTGGAAGACGAAGCCCCAGTTCGTGGCCGCCGCGCTGCGTGCCAACCGCTGCGTACGTTTCGCGGGCATCGACACCGGCACCCTCGCCGGTGATCTGCGCGAGGCGGCGCGGGCCGCGGGGGAGTGGTCGACCCAGGACAGTCTGCTGGTGCAGGCGCTCAGCCACGCGATCCTTCAGGACGAGGATCTGCGCAGCGCGCTGCGCGAAGCGCTGGTGGAGCCGGAGACCCGGGCGCTCGACGCCCTGATCGAGCGCGGGGTGGCCCGGGGCGAGATCGCCGCGGACCATCCGGCCACGCGGTTCATCACGGCTCAGCTCATGGGCGTGGTCCGGGCCCGCCCGGTCCTCGAGGGCAAGCACGCGGACGAGGAGTACCTCTCCGCCTTCGTGGAGGCATGTGTGCTGCCCGCACTGGGTCTGACCAGCCCCACCTGATCGTGGACCGGGGTCCCATGGATGACGGGCCCCGATCTGCCTGCGCCGCGCCGCACCGTGGGGACGGGGGTGGCGTGGCCGCCTTTGGCCGGGCGGGGCGGGAACCCCCCCGTTTCTGCCCCCCCCGACCGAAAATTCCCTGAACAGAGGAGGGGCTTCCTGGGCTCCCCTGACCTCTGCCGCCACCTCAGACCTCCCTTTCC